>NZ_JBTZSY010000032.1:0-31079 GCF_054815885.1 Anoxybacillus sp. TBDG-1 | reverse complement strand
ATCAAATTTCCAATTTCGATGACGTTTCACCTTGACATATTACCGCAGGACTTTTTTATGCATTCGTCTATTACCTTGTATTATACAGACTGAATTATCAAAATTTTGTCAAAAAAAGAAGATGAATCACATAAATGTTTCGACGGAATATCACAAAAAATGGCTTATATAAACAAAAAACACCAATTTCGTTACGAAATTGGTGTTTTTAATGACCCGTACGGGATTCGAACCCGTGTTACCGCCGTGAAAGGGCGGTGTCTTAACCACTTGACCAACGGGCCGTTTATGCAATATTTACGCAATTTGGTAGCGGCGGAGGGAATCGAACCCCCGACCTTACGGGTATGAACCGTACGCTCTAGCCAGCTGAGCTACGCCGCCACGCAACGACACCTTTAATTCTATTATGTTTCTCCGATAAAGTCAATAGTTTTTTGATAAAATCCAAACGAAAAAGCATCCACTAACGAAATGGATGCTTATATAAACTGCCTCATGTCCCATTCGGCAGCAAGTTAACCACGTCGAGCACCACGACCCCCTCGTTTAGATTCGGTATGGCGTTTAAGGGATGCTAAACGATCTTCACTTTCTTTTAAGAAACGGCTAATTTTCTGCTCAAAGCTTTCTTTTGAAGCGCGATCGTTTCCTTTATTGCGCGGACGTGAAGCTTGTTCCTTTGCCTTTTTGATCGATAAGCCAATTTTTCCATCCTTCTCAACATTAATGACACGAACTTCGACAACATCGCCTACTTTAAGATGTTCGTTGATGTCTTTTACGTAGCTGTCTGCTACTTCACTAATGTGTACTAAGCCTGTCGCGCCTTCTGGTAACTCAACAAACGCTCCGAATTTTGTAATGCCCGTTACTTTTCCCTGTAACTTGCTGCCTACTTCAATTGACATAAAAAAAGTGCTCCTCCTTAAAATCTGAAAAATCGTTTCTTTCATTATACATAATGAAAAAAACAAGTGTCAATAAGCCTTCTGCCCATCTTACTTACTCCTCAGGAGTAATAAAAATAATTTCTCCTTCTTTCGACAAAAAATATTGTTTTCGAGCCAATTCGGCAATATATTTATCATCATTTAATTTTTCGATTTCTTCTTTCAATCTTTTTTCATCTTGTTGCAGCGTGCGTAACTTTTCTTCTAACTGTTCTTTCGTTTTTAGTTGTTCATCAATCGCGGCAGATTGTACCATCATCGTATATAAAAATAGCGAAGAAGCGGCTAACGCCACCGTTGCCACAATACTAAAACGGACCATCTTCTTTTTGCGACGTCGTGCCTTTTTATATTCTTGTTTTTCTTGTTGAATGACATACGACGTTTGTATTTTCTTCACTTTACTTCTCTGTGGGGCGCCCATGTTTTTCACCGCTCCTTCTTTAATTACCCTTTTTTTTAAATGTATTCGCTACTTTCATGAAAAATCCTTTTCCTATATGAAAGAAGCGACCTGCAGCTGCTTGAAAGCGAAAAGGGGTTCTTCCCCAAATGAAACGTCCGATCCATATAAATGGTCGCAATAAAAATTGTATACATCCATAGATTACTTTATATAAAATTTTACCAACTGACAAAACAACATGACAAGTAGTGATGAATAAAAAAACAAAAAAACGGTAAAGAAGTCGGAGTGGAAGTATGATGATATAATAAAGTATTCGGACAATTAGACGATATAACGTTACAAAAATGTGAATAATTTTTTGCAACAAACGAACGTACATACGCTGGAATAAAGCCTGGTAAGTAGCATATCCACATAATATGGCAAAAAAAATGTACAAGCGAACTTGCCCATTGTTAATGACTAATAATGCGTAAAATACATATAACGCTTGCACCACCCAAAAAAGAATGTCTGCAATCCATACGATGAGCCGATGACGCTCGGAACGATTGAATATGTGCGCGTATGTGTCAAAGCATGCCCCAATGATCATTCCGATTCCGACCATCGCAAGCAAAGTTGTAAATTGCATATGCAAGCTCATTTAAACAACTTGCTAAAGAATCCTTTAGCTTTCTCCGTATGATGTTCGTCTAAATAAATGATTTCAAAAATTTTACCCTTAATTGAGACAATTCCTTTGTCTACATCTAAGTTTTTCATTTGTAAATTTTGTCCTTTCACAGACAAAAAGCCCATTACCGTTTCCAGTAGAAATTCTTCATTATCGAAACTTTCTACTTGTTTTACACCGGTAATTTCTAACGTGCGCCGACTGCGCATGACAATGTCGTGTTCTTGAATCGGCCCTTTACTTCCCATATTTTGAGTCATCGACGTCTCCCCCTCACAACGATCGTTTGTACAAGTGTATGAGGGGGAGAAATAGTTTAGAACAAGCTATTCTACTCGCTCTTCTTTTACAATTTCATATAACGCACTCGCATCTTCTTTTTTCACATGTTCTTGCAATTCGACCACTTTCACTGTCACATGTTTTTGACCAAATTGAATCATAATTTCATCACCTATTTTTACTGTTGAACTTGCTTTCGCTTGCTGACCGTTAATAAATACACGCCCTTGATCAGCGACTTCTTTTGCTAATGTTCTCCTTTTAATGAGCCGAGAAACTTTCAAAAACTTATCGAGTCGCATATTACAGCCCCTCCCTTTTCGCTTCTTCCCATATTTCATCTAATTGGTGTAACGAATATGTGTTCCATTCTTTTCCTAACTGTTTCACTTTCTTTTCAATATATTGAAAGCGACGGTAAAATTTTTCGTTCGCCATCGCTAACGCTTCTTCGGGATTGACTTTATAATATCGACATACATTAATCAACGCAAATAGTAAATCCCCGAATTCTGCTTTTAGTTTTTCTTCATCCATGTGATGAGCTTCTTGCTTTACTTCATTTATTTCTTCTTCCACTTTAATCCACATCGGCTCTACTTCCGACCAGTCAAACCCAACTGTTGCGGCTCTTTTTTGGTATTCATATGCGCGCAACGTACTTGGTAGCGCTTTGGCAACATCGTCAAGCAATGAATGATATACATGTTCCTTTTCTGCCTGCTTGATTGCTTCCCAGTTACGTACGACCTGTTCCGCATGCTCGACATGAACGTCTCCAAATACATGCGGATGACGGCGAATCATTTTTTCTGTAACGGCTCGGATGACATCATCAATCGAAAACATTCCTTCATCTTCGCCAATTTGGGCATGAAGCATCACTTGCAATAATACATCGCCAAGCTCTTCAATCATATTTTCATCATCTTGCCGATCAATCGCATCAAGAAGCTCATACGTTTCCTCAAGCAAATACTTTTTCAGCGACTCGTGCGTCTGTTTCCGATCCCAAGGGCAACCGTTAGGTCCACGCAGCGTCGCGATCACACGTCTTAACGTAGTAAAATCATGATATAACAACTCTTCATTTTCTACTTTTGGCACATAAACACTCGTTAAATTGCTTACGGTTATAACCCGATCTAGTTCGTATAGTGGAACTTTTTCGATTCGTTCTTGCTTGCTTCCAGCCGCATAAACGATAAAAACAGAATAATCATGCGGTAATTTTTCTAATAACGCCAATTTTACATCGGAAGCGATAAATGAGTCGTATACTTGGCAAAAAATGATATGATTTCTTAATTGAATTTCGTCCGATTGAAACGAAGTAGCATCAATGAATTGAAACCCTTCAATCGGATCGAGACGAACAGCAGTAAATAAAGCATCAAGAAAACTTTGTCCTCCCTCTACACGAATAGAAATATGATCTTGTTTTTCAAGCAATAACCTTACTGTGCGCTCAGCAACAAGCGGATGTCCTGGAACAGCGTATACGAC
Organism: Anoxybacillus sp. TBDG-1; assembly: GCF_054815885.1. NCBI lineage: Bacteria > Bacillati > Bacillota > Bacilli > Caryophanales > Anoxybacillaceae > Anoxybacillus > Anoxybacillus sp. TBDG-1. The sequence continues at coordinate 27,253 of NZ_JBTZSY010000032.1, read as the reverse complement.
ATCCCCTTTTTTCACTTCTCCACATAAATGATCAACAATATGCTCATACACTTGTTCAAACTGATCATATTTTTCGTATACATCGTCAAACGATTGAAAATATATTCCTTCTTCCTGTAATTGCGCAACAACGGGATGATCTTTTGTTCGCAAAAAGAGGCGTTTCGCTTGTTTTAATGTGCGATACACACCGAAAGACAACTGGTCTATATCTCCCGCCCCAAGACCGACAATTGTGATTGTACCCATGACTATCCAGCCTTTCTTTGTTTTATATTTATTAAGTAACGCCCAAATGGCAAAGCTAACAATTCGTTTTCCGCAAAAACTTCTTTTTTAACGATCATTATAATATAAACAAACGCTCCAATAAAAACGCCAACAACTGCTTGAAACGACGAAAATAGACGATCTTGGTGAAATGGCAACTCGTTCGTCAATATGATATATCCAGCTAAAACTATTGCCATCATCGCTGCAGCCTGTATCGTTTGAATGATTATAGAACGCGAAAGCAGAGGACGAGGTATTCGCTTTTGTACATAAAAAAAGGCGATGGCGCACATGACAACATATGCAATAAATGTCGCTACAGCTGCTCCTACTGTATGCCATAAAGGAACGAACACGACATTCAGCACCCATTTTGCTATCATGCCGATACAAACGACGAGAAACGGGCGAAATACATCTCCAAGCCCCTGCAAAATAGCAATAAACGTTAATGTTAAAGAAGTAAAAAGAATAGAAATAGACAAAATCGTCAGCTCGATTGCACCAACATGATCTTTAAACAACATCATATTCGCTTGCTTTAATATACAAACTAAACCAACTGCAGCCCCCATTCCGATAACAAATGCCAAGCGAACAGCCGTATATATTGCATTACGTTCTTTTTGTTTGCCCGATAACATCGGTACAAGCGCTAACGAAAAAGAAGTAGCTACTACGGTTCCAAGTTGAATGAACGGTTGACCACGATCATAAATTCCTTTCGCCGTTTTAGCTAACTCATGTAATCCTGCTTGTTGCAACAAAGGTAAAAGGGAAAATGAATCGACGAGCTGAATCAAAATAAGTACCATATTTGCTAAACAAATTGTCACCCCGTGAACGGCTAAAAATAAAAGCACTTTTCTTTTTTCTTTTATTGGAAGCCATAGCTGGGTATGAACATCCATTCCCTTTCGCAACATATATGCAACGAGCACAACGAGGGCAGCAAAACTCCCTATAAGTGAACCAACCATCGCCCCAGCCCCTGCTTCATAAACGGTAAATCCGCGATGAAGCAAAAGAGAAGAAAGGAATAAAATAAAAAACACACGTACGAATTGTTCCACTACTTGTGAAACAGCTGTCGGAACCATCTCTCCTATCCCTTGAAAATATCCGCGAAAAACAGAAGTAAATGGGAGAATTAAAAAGACAAATGAAATGGCTCGAATGAGCGAAGCTAATTGGTGATCCCCCATGACCATCGCTAGCGATGAAGCCCCAAAATAAAGAGTAGAAAACATAATAACGCTCATACATGACAAAAAATAAAAAGAAAGCCGAACAACAGCAAACGTATATGTAGATTGTTTATTTTCAGCAATAAGTTTTGAAATCGCAACTGGATAACCATACGTTGACAAGGCGATAAAAATGCCATAAAAGGGATAAACTTGTTGATAAATATAAAATCCAATATCACCTACAATATTTTGATACGGAATTCGGTAAAAAGCACTTAATATTTTTGTAAATACAGCAGCGACCATCAACACAAGCGCACCGCGCAACCAATCCCTTTTTTCCATATACTTCACCTTTTTTCGATTACATATAATTATACATCAAAAAAAGGTAGCGAGATGCTACCTTTATTGTTCCATTTGCCGAGCAAGGAAGCTTGCTGCAGTTTCTGCTGCCTTATGCTCTACTTCACTAAGCGTTTTATCTTTCGAGAAAATAATGACTGCTCCGATTGGATCTCCTCCAGCAATAATTGGTGCAACCACGTATGATTGCATATGTTCCTCATGACCTTGGGCAAATGATACACTTTTTTCTTCTGTATGCAAAATAGACTGACGATCTTCCATCACTTTTTCAACAAGCTCACTTACGCTCCTATTTAAATACTCTTTTTTCGATCCGCCTGCTACCGCAATAAATACATCGCGATCACAAATAAGAACAGGTTGTCCTAAACTGTCAAAAAGAGCCTCAGCGTACTCTTTTGCAAAATCACCTAGCTCACTAATCGGCGAATACTTTTTCAAAATGACCTCGCCATCGCGGTCAACAAATATTTCAAGCGGGTCTCCTTCACGGATGCGAAGTGTTCTGCGAATTTCTTTCGGAATTACAACTCGTCCTAAATCGTCGATTCGTCGAACAATACCTGTTGCTTTCATCTATCGATGCCTCGCTTTCATCTAGTGATTAAAAAATGGCACTGGTGAAGCAGTTGAATAATTCACCATTGTTGTGATTAGTATCCGTCACAAATAAAGTTATATACACAGTAAAGGGGGATTTTTTTAAAAGTGAAAATCCCCCATCTTCATCATTGCCACTTATTTATAAACAATAAACATGAAGCAATCAATTATTTTTTATCATATTTTAACCCTTTTAGCAACTCATAAACGATCATTAACCATTGTTGCGGTTTCATTCCTTTTGTATGAACAACAATTTTGAAGCAGTCTCCATCCATGCCGAAACCAACATTTCTGCCATACGGTTCGCCGAGCTTAAACAATTGACTAACAGCAATTTGCTTTGTCGTTTCTTGTGAAAATAAAATTGTAATTTCTTGCTTCGTCTGCTTAATGGACTGAATGAGATGCTGTTTCGCGTATATTTTTATTTCGGCAATTTGGAATAAATAAGCTACTTCGTCCGGATAATCACCGAAGCGATCTAACATTTCTTCTCGTAATTGTTCGAGTTCTTCTAACGAATCAAGCCCACGGAATCGCTTATACATCTCGATTTTTTGTTGTTCGTTTGCAATGTAATGCTCTGGGATATACGCATCAATCTCTAAATCAATCTCCACTTCAAACGGCTTTTCTTGCTTCGTTCCTCGTCGTTCTTCAATCGCTTCTTTCAACATTTGAGAATAAAGCTCAAAACCAACGGAATCAATAAATCCATGTTGTTGTGCCCCTAGCAAGTTTCCTGCACCTCGAATGGACAAGTCGCGCATTGCGATTTTAAAACCGGATCCTAGCTCTGTAAATTCTTTAATGGCTTGCAATCGCTTTTCTGCTATTTCATTTAACACCTTATCTTTCCGGTACGTAAAATATGCATACGCAATGCGATTAGAACGTCCTACACGCCCTCGCAATTGATATAGTTGAGAAAGACCCATTTTATCTGCATCATAAACGATTAACGTATTCACATTTGGAATGTCAACACCTGTCTCGATGATCGTCGTGCTCACTAATACATCATACTGACCTTCTAAAAACGCAAGCATGACCGCTTCGAGTTCATGTTCGGACATTCTTCCGTGTGCATATGTCACGCGAGCATCTGGTACGAGCGCTGAAATTTCTTCTGCCTTCCGATCGATGTCTTCAATGCGATTATAAAGGAAAAACACTTGTCCTCCGCGCGCCATTTCTCGTTCAATCGCTTCTCGCACAATGATCGGGCTATATTCCATTACATATGTTTGTACAGGGAAACGATTTTCCGGAGGTGTTTCGATGACAGATAAATCGCGGACACCGATAAGCGACATATGCAGCGTACGTGGGATCGGTGTAGCGGTTAATGTTAATACGTCGATATTTGTTTTTAGTTGTTTAATTTTTTCTTTATGAGCGACACCGAATCGTTGTTCTTCGTCAATAATTAATAAACCTAAATCTTTAAATGATACGTCTTTAGATAAAAGCCGATGTGTTCCAATAACCATATCAATCGTGCCATCTCTTAAGCCTTGAATCGTTTCTGCCTGTTGTTTTTTTGTACGGAAACGGCTTAATAAACCGATGTTAATCGGATAGCCCTGAAAACGTTCACGAACTGTTTCGTAATGTTGTTGCGCTAAAATCGTCGTTGGTACGAGGAATGCAACTTGTTTTCCATCCATAATCGCTTTAAATGCCGCTCGCAACGCTACTTCTGTTTTTCCGTAACCAACATCTCCACATAGCAACCGATCCATCGGACGTTCGCTTTCCATATCACGTTTAATCTCACGAATGGATCGAAGTTGATCTTCTGTTTCTTGATATGGAAACGCCGCTTCAAACTCCCGTTGCATTTCATTATCAGGTGAAAACGCATACCCTTTGCTCGCTTCACGCTCGGCATATAACTTCATTAAATCTTCGGCAATATCTTGAACAGACGACTCGACTTTCTTTTTTACTTTCTTCCACTCTGTTCCACCTAATTTATAAATTTTCGGCTCTTTTCCTTCTGAACCGACATATTTTTGAACGAGGTCCATTTGATCAACAGGAACGTATAACGTATCATTCCCTTGATATTGAATATGAATGTAATCTTTATGAATGCCGTTAATCTCTAGCGTTTCGATTCCTAAGTATTTTCCGATCCCATGATTAACATGAACGACATAGTCACCGACTTTTAAATCTGTATAACTTTTAATTCGTTCGGCATTCGACAACTTTTGACGCCGTAAAGGACGCTTCATTCGCTTTTTAAATAGCTCTTCTTCTGTAATAACAGCTAGTTTTTGCATCGGCAATTCAAAACCTGCAACTAAACTAGCCGAAACAATTTGACATTTCCCATGCAGCAATACATCGTCTTTCCCCATTTGAACGGCATCAATATCATAATCTTCTAACGTCTGTTTCAGTTTTTTCGCTCGTTCTTCATCTCCTGCTAGTAATACAACAGCATAATTCCCCTTTTGCCATCGCTCGATTTCTGCCTTCAACAATTGCATCTGACTATAAAACACTTGCATTTGTTTGCAAGATACATTGACAATGTTTTGGGGATGTGTATATGGAATATGACGTAAAAATAAAGATAAGTAAATCGTTGATCTCATCCGCTTTTGCAATACTTCTGGGAACGAATGAGAAATCGAGACACTTTGCACAATTTTTCCTTCTTCTAATAAATTCGTGTACCATTCTGCCTCTTCTTGCTCCAGTTTTTCTGCTACTTCTTGAATACGACTCATTTCATCGATGATAACAACACCGTTTTCTGGAATATAATCTAGCAAACTTGCAACCGAAGGATAGAAGAGTGAGAAATATTTATACATTTCTTCAATTGATTTTCCGTTTTTTAACTGCTCTAATTCAAATGAAACATGTTCAAATAAACGATTTTTTGTTTTTTCATCATGAATATGTTGTAGCGTATCATGAAATTGTACCTCTAACTGTTGAATCGCTTCGTTTATATTTTGTTGTTCAACGATCAATTCTGTTGCCGGTCCGATCAATATTTCGTCCATTTCAGCGACTGAACGTTGATCGTCGACTGAAAACGTCCGAATCGACTCGATCTCCACATCAAATAGTTCAATACGATAAGGAAGCTCGGCTGTAAGCGGATAAATATCAATAATGCCTCCTCGAACGCTAAATTCCCCGGGAGTCGAAACAACAGATACACGTTCATATCCCATTGCAACAAATTGTTTCAAGCAATGTTCCACATCCATTTGCTCACCGATGCGAAAATGAAGTTGGTAACGTTGCCATACATCTTTCGGTGGCAATAGTCGTCGGAGGGCAGCAATAGGAGCGATGACAATTCCTTTTTTTCGTTCACACCAATAGTTTAACACCTCTAAACGTTGCGCCCTTAATTCTGGACTAGCTACAGCTAATTCAGCTGCAATTAATTCATTGACAGGATAAAGAAACACTTCTTCCTCATCAATTAATTGAATGAGGTCGTCATATATTTTTTGGGCTTGAAATAAATTGTGCGTTACGATGCATAAAGGACGCTCAGTATTGTCATATAAAGAAGAAATGAAAACAGAACGGGCAGAGCCAGATAAGCCGGTTACAAGCTGCTCCTTTAACCCATTGCGAATCCCTTCTGCAACCGATTGCATCTCCACATGATTGATAAAATATTGCCGTAACCCTCTCAAAAAATTCCCTCCTCTCCAAACATAAATACAAAAACGCTTTGGGTTCCCAAAGCCAATCATTGAATAAATTTCTCATATTGATGAAGATCGGGATTCCGATCTAACGCTTCTTGACAATCTTCACAAATCGACTTTACACAAATTTCCCCTGTCGGAAGATATTGAATCATATCTAATCTTTCTTCTTCTGTTAGTCGATGAAAACCTAATTGCTCACTCTCTAGCTTGAGCGCATCAATTGTTCCGATTTTCACGCCACAATGACGGCAATAATAATGTAATGCCATACTTGTCCCTCCCAAATGGTTGTTTTAATCGAATACATTTTGAACCATTTAGTCGGGAATTATTCATTACTTGTTGAATTCGTTCATCACTTGCGCAAACGGAATTTGCAACGATCGTTCGCATGCATCCGCCGCCTTTTGAACGGCTTGTTCGATTTTTATTTTTTCTTCAGCCATCCATCGGCCTAATACATAGTCGCTTACTCTCATCCCATTTTTCGGTCGATCAATGCCAATGCGAATGCGTTTAAATTGCTCTGTTTTCAAATGGTGAATAAGTGATTTCACGCCATTATGACCACCGGCGCTTCCCTTTGGACGCAAGCGAACCGTTCCCGTTGGTAAATCTAAATCGTCATAAATAACAATGACTTCATCGACGCTAATACCATAATAATCAACTAACGGGCGAACACATTCGCCTGATAAGTTCATATATGTAAGCGGTTTGCACAATATGACCTTTTCACCTAAAACGTTGCCGCTTGCAAATATACCTTGGAACTTTGTTTGGTTAAGCGCAAGCCCCCAGCGACGAGCGAGCTCGTCTATCACCATAAATCCTACATTATGTCTCGTTTGCTCGTATTCTTTCCCAGGATTACCTAAACCAACAAACAGTTTTGTCATTTCTCCTGCTCCTTCTCTCCATACTGCAAAAGACGTAACCAATGATGGCTACGTCCGTCACGGCGTTGTTTCCCGTCCTTCTTCCGATTCTGGTTTTCCCGGCTCTTGTTCTTCACCGCTATGAATTTCTTCTTCTTGTTTCGGTGGCAAGATGGACGCAATCACTTCTGTCGGATCGTGATTGACTTCATAAGCACCGTTTGTTTGAATATGTGAAACTGTAATAACATCGCCTACTTGCAAATTCGTTATATCTACATCAATGGATGGCGGGATGTTTGACGGTAATGCTCGAATGGATAATTGATGCATCGCCTGTTGCAATACGCCCCCATCTTTGACGCCAGCTGCTTCACCAATGAGATGAATAGGAACGTGAACATCTATTTCTGTTTTGGCATCAACAGCTAAAAAGTCAATATGAATAATATCTTGACGAATCGGATGTTTTTGCATATCACGAACGATGATACGAATGTGATTGTCATTCATTTTTGCGTCTAAAAGACCAGTACCGCCCGTAGACCGCAACTGCTTCAAAAACTCAGCCGCATCAACAAAAACCGATTCGCTATTCATCGCTTTCCCGTACAAAACAGCCGGAATATGGCCTTGCTTCCGCATTTGTTTCATATAGGAACGTCGATGATCTGGACGTAATTGAAGTTGTAACAATGAAATCACCTTCCTATTTTAGAATCGCTCATAGCTTCCCCTAAAATAGGAAGGTCTAAACATCATTAATCGAACAACGCGCTAATCGATTGTTCTTCGTGTACGCGAATAATTGCTTCACCGATAAGAGGAGCAACAGATAGCTCAACAATTTTATTCGTTTTCTTTTCTTCAGGAATAGCAATTGTATTCGTGACAACAAGCTCTTTAATTTTCGAGTTTTGGATTCGTTCAATTGCTGGACCTGATAAAACTGGGTGCGTACAACATGCATACACTTCTTTTGCCCCATGCTCAGCTAATGCATTTGCTGCTAAAGTAATTGTACCAGCCGTATCAATAATATCGTCCACTAAAATCGTCGTTTTTCCTTGTACATTCCCAATAATGTTCATCACTTCTGCTACATTTGGTTTTGGACGACGCTTGTCAATAATGGCAATCGGTGCTTTTAAACGATCTGCCATTTTTCGTGCACGCGTTACGCCACCATGGTCTGGGGAAACAATAACGATATCATCAAGCTGCTTTTCTTTAAAGTAATCTGCTAAAATCGGAACTCCCATTAAATGATCGATTGGAATATCAAAAAATCCTTGAATTTGCGGCGCGTGCAAATCAAGCGTAATGACGCGAGACGCACCAGCTGTTTCTAATAAATTAGCAACTAATTTTGCCGTAATCGGCTCACGAGAACGCGCTTTGCGATCTTGACGAGCATATCCGTAGTACGGCATAACAATGTTTATTGTTTTAGCAGATGCCCGCTTTAACGCATCTATCATAATAAGTAACTCCATTAAATGCTCATTTACAGGAGCGCTTGTTGATTGAATAACATAAACATCGCATCCCCGAATACTTTCCTCGATATTAATTTGAATTTCCCCATCACTAAAACGAGAAACGGAGCACTTTCCTAATTCAACACCAATCACTTTCGCAATTTCTTGAGCTAAAATCGGATTCGAATTTAACGAAAATAACTTTAAATTAGAATTCAAATACTGAGACATGGGTCAATAAACCTCCATTAGGATTTTTTCTTCGCTTGTAGACGTTCAACATAATTTTCTTTATTTGTTTGTCGAGCACGAGCGATGGCTAAAGCTTGGCTAGGTACATCATCAGTAATCGTTGAGCCAGCCGCTACATACGCTCCACTTCCCACAACAACAGGAGCGATTAAGTTCGAGTTACAACCGATAAACGCGCCATCTTCAATTTTTGTCACATATTTATTCATACCGTCATAATTTACTGTAATGGTGCCACAGCCAATATTGACGTCCGCACCTACCTCGGCATCCCCAATATAGCTTAAATGCGATGCTTTACTTCCATTTCCAAACGTCGCTTTTTTAATTTCAACGAAGTTTCCAATTCTTACATCATCGCCAATTTTAGATAGCGGACGAATATGAGCAAATGGGCCGATCGTTACTTCTGAGCCTACTTCACTATCATGTACAACCGAATGACGAATCGATGTGTTATTACCAATACGACTATTTTTAATTTCACTATTCGGTCCGATCATGCAGTTTTCACCGATCACCGTATGCCCCTCAAGCCATGTCCCTGGATAAATGATTGTATCCTGTCCAATGCTTACACTAGGTGCTATATACGTATGCTCCGGATCGATGATTGTCACACCATTTGCCATATGTTTGCGATGAATGCGTGCACGCATAATTTTTTCTGCTTGCGCAAGCGCAATGCGGTCATTTACACCTAACGTTTCTTCAAACATCGGTGTTTCATATGCTGAAATGATTTCGCCTTGTTTTTTCAAAATTTCGATCACATCTGGTAAGTAATATTCTCCTTGTGCATTGTCATTTGATACTTTCGTAAGCGCTTCAAATAATGCACGATTATCGAAACAATACGTCCCTGTATTAATTTCCTGAATCTTTCGTTCTTCTTCTGTTGCGTCTTTATGTTCTACAATTTTTTCAACATGTCCATCTTTATTACGGACGATGCGACCATATCCTGTTGGATCTTCTGCAAGGGCGGTTAAAATCGTTGCTTTCGCTTTCGTTTGCAAATGATGATGTAAAAGCGCTTCCATCGTTTCTGAGGTGATCAATGGCGTATCCCCGCAAACAACGAGAGTTACACCATCTTTATCAGCTAAATGAGGTGCTGCTTGCATTACGGCATGCGCCGTCCCAAGCTGTTGTTCTTGAATGACGTATTCACTTTGACTGCCAAGCTGCTCTTTCACTCGTTCTGCTCCAAAACCAACAACGGTAATTAGTCGATCTACATGCAATGTAGAAATTGCATCTACTACATGTTGTACCATCGGCTTGCCACAGACAGGGTGCAACACTTTATACAGCTTTGAACGCATACGCGTCCCCTGTCCAGCCGCTAAAATGATCGCATATCGTTTCATCGTAAGGCCTCCATACCTCTCTTTATCCATATTGAATATATATCAATTATGTATGTATTTCAAGGAAACATTGTCATCTGCCAAAAAAATTCATCATTTTCATCATATGTTCTTTATGAATAGAATAAACATGATCTCCCATATAAAAAGGACCCTTTTTAAGCGAAAGGGTCCTTTCTTATGATTACGAAGCACCTGCTTCTTCAAGCTCTTTTTCCAACTCACCAGCACGGTGATATTCAGCTAAAACAGCCTCTTGGATTTTCCCGCGGGTTGTTGAGTTAATTGGATGAGCGATGTCACGGAATTCCCCGTCAGGAGTACGCTTGCTTGGCATAGCGACAAACAAGCCGTTATTGCCTTCAATCACACGGATATCATGAACGACGAATTCATGATCCAACGTAATCGAGGCAATCGCTCTCATACGTCCTTCGGTATTCACGCGGCGTAATCTCACGTCAGTTACTTCCATTCTGTTCACCACCTTTTCCCTATATAAGAACTTAAGTGAATTTATTCCACACTGTTTTTTATTTTCCTGCTAACATAAAAAAAATTTTTTACGATTGTTTGACAAGTGCAACCACTTCAATTTCAATTAACGCATCTTTTGGTAAGCGCGCAACTTCAACAGCAGAACGCGCTGGTTTATGATTGCAAAAATATTGTCCATATACTTCATTCATCGCCGCAAAATCGTTCATGTCTTTTAAAAACACCGTTGTTTTCACAACCGTTTCTAAAGACGCTCCTGCCGCTTCAAGCACTGCTTGTAAATTTTTGAACACTTGATGCGTTTGTGCTTGAATATCTCCTTGTACCATCTCTCCTTCTGGTGTTAAAGCAATTTGACCAGAGCTGTAAAACATGTTGTTAACAATAATGCCTTGTGAGTATGGTCCGATCGCTTGTGGAGCTTGATTTGTGTGTACAACTTTCATGTCTATTCCTCCTGTATGTAAAAATCGTTTTATTTATTTGACAAAATGAAAGTAGTTTCCTTCTTCTACTGTAATTTGTTTTTCTTTTACATTAACAGATGTGAGTTTCACAAGGGAAACATATTCATCGACAAGTCGTTCTTCTGCTTCTTCCGACTCGACAAGCACACCAATGCCAACAACATTAGTGCGAAATTCTGCAAGCAAACTAATCATGCCATTAATCGTTCCGCCCGCTTTCATAAAGTCATCTACAATTAAGACATTGGCTCCTTCTTTTAAACTTCGCTTCGATAACACCATCGTTTGAATACGTTTCGATGAACCAGATACGTAATTGATACTGACCATTGATCCTTCCGTCACTTTACTGTCGCGACGAATAATGACGACAGGTACGTTTAAAAAGCTCGCAACAGCATAGGCTAGAGGAATCCCTTTTGTTGCAACTGTCACAACAAAATCAATTTGTTCATGCGCAAACGCAGAAGCATATAAGCGTCCAATTTGGTTAACGATGCGCGTATCGCCAAGTAGATCAGTCATATATAAATAACCTCCCGGCAATAAACGATCAGGATCTGCCAGTCGTGTACATAATTGTTGAATAAATTGTTTCGCTTCTGCTTCTGACATTTTCGGTACGTATTGTACTCCCCCTGCTGCCCCAGGAAGCGTGCGCAACAAACCGATCCCTTGCTGTTCAAACGTCTGCTTAATAATAGCCAAATCTTCGCTAATTGACGATTTCGCTGATCCGTATCGTTCCGCAAAAAAAGTAAGCGGGACGAGCTGATGTGGGTGGTAAAGCAAATAATGCGTCATATCTACAAGCCGACTACTCCGCCTTAATTTCATGTAATAACCTCCTTATTGTTCGTGTCTTTCTCCAATTAATCGAACAGCATATACGTGTTCACAAAAACCGCGCAAACCGTTATATACTCGTTGTAAACGCGAATCATGTTGAACAAGACCAAACACAGTCGGTCCACTTCCACTCATTAATGATACATCTGCACCAAAACGTTTCATTTGTTCTTTAATTTGCGCTACTTCAGGATGCATGTTTAATGTAACACTTTCTAACACGTTCCCCGCAAGCGCACAAATTCTTTCATAATTTTTCTCTTTAATCGCCTCAACCATGCCATCTACATCTGGATGATGAACGGATTGTAATTGTAAATTTCGGTATACATCTGCTGTTGATACACCGATTGTTGGTTTTGCTAAAATGACCCAACATGTTGGGGGAGCCGGAATATGCTCAATTTTTTCTCCTCGTCCTCTCGCAACCGCTGTCCCCCCGTATACACAAAACGGAACATCTGATCCGATCTCCGCTCCAATTTCTGCAAGTTCGTCTAAACTTAAACCTAGCCCCCAAAGTTTATTTAGTCCGCGCAACGTTGCCGCTGCATCGCTACTTCCACCTGCAAGACCTGCCGCAACAGGAATATGTTTCGTGATGGAAATCGCCACACCACGGCGAACATCTAGCTTTTCTTTTAGTAATTTCGCTGCTTGGTACGCCAAATTTCGTTCATCATCCGGTACAAAACGATTGTGAGAGATGACTTGAATCTTATCACTATACAAATCCGTTAACTCTACACGGTCAGCTAAATCAATCGTCGTCATCACCATATTTACTTCATGGTAACCGTCTGAACGCTTATGTAACACATCGAGAGATAAATTAATTTTCGCTGGTGCTTTCACTAACAACCTCAAACTGTTCACCTACTTTTCCGACTTCAAACTCCTATCGACATTTTACCACAAAAAATAGTGAACAAATACGTGCCTTTTCCATACACATAAAAAAAGAGACCACCGCTATTGGTCGCCTCCTTAACCGTCATGAATGTGAGCTACTCATCGCTACTTGTTCATCATCTAAAAATGTCAGCTGTACCGTTTCCGTCAACACGTCTGCATAGCTATATGATACACGTTCAAAAGCGTTTTCTTCTTGATCCAGTTCAACAACAAATACGGACGGATATGTTTGGGCTAACACGCCGCAACGCTCGATTGTCTTTCGACGCCCACCGTTCGCTTTTAACGTCAATCTTTTACCGAGATTCGAATCCAACACTTTTTTAATTTCCGACAATGTTTTTCCCATCGTACCCACCTCACTATTAAGTAGTATAACAAACGAAATTGAATAAGTCAAAAAATAAGAATTATATCAACAAAGAATATTTTATGTCAATACTTTTGTCTTTATTATGAGCAATAATAAAAAAATTATGTACAAAAAGTGTTAAAAAAACAAAATGACATTCTTGTCTTTTTACCACGATGGCAAAAAGACAAGAAGTATGTTATGTTGGCTCATCTATCGTCCGAAACGGCATTCCGGTTCGCAACACTCCTCGCGTTTCAACACCGCCCAGTCCTTTCTCCCCCGTTAATGTATTTCGTAGCACATCCCATACGTTGACACGATCCATAAAAGGAGTAAAACTAATGCGTGAAACGATATATACAGGGTCAAGTGCATGAATATTGACACGCGCAGGGGAGCTTGCAAAGTTAGCACCTGCTCGAATAAGCGATTCAAAATGAGATTGACACGCTCCAGCGAAAATCACAAGTTGATCGAGATTCGGGATTTTTTTTCGGGCCTGCTTCACCGTCTGTACGAAATATTTCGAATGACGATACGCTTTTAAATCATCAATCGCTCCTTTTGATTTTGAATACGCATCATGCCCAGTCACAACTAAAATATCAGGACGAACTTGTTCGAGTAGTGGAATAATGCGATCAGGCATGTCTGTCTCGTGACAATGGACGCCATATACCGGAACTCCAATTCGCTCATACAACTGCATACATTTTCGTAAATAAAGCGGATCACCGTCTATATGAAGCACTCGTCCTGGAAGTTGAAAAAAATCCATTTTTACTTCGTATCCACCTGTCGCTTCATATTCGCTTTTTTCCCGCAACAAACGATAATCTTGACGCAACAATTTATAGCATTGCTCAATATGTTGCTTTTCTTCTTCTTTCCGTCTCTTTTTTTCACGTTCATCAATGACAACTAAATCGGAAAAAGGAGCATCGGCTATGAGTCGAACATCTTCTCCATATAAGATCGCTTCTTTTTCTCCCTCTTTTTCTCTAATATCAATAACCCGAAACAAAACATCACATTCATACGATTTCCGTGCAACAATATCCCCAACTTGAATCATACACGTCCGCCCTTTCGTTTGTTTTGTTTGTAACATATGCAATGACAGGATAGAACGTGTAAAAAAAAGAGGCATCATGCCTCTTGATAAAAAATGTGATATAGTTGTTCGCTTAATGTAGCAAATTCAGCAATGTTGAGCGTCTCTCCTCTGCGTTTTGGATCAATACGAGCATTTTGAAGCGCTTTTTCAATGTCCACTTTTTTCTCCTTGCCGTTTGGCAATTGGTTCATTAAATTATTTAAAATCGTTTTCCGCCGTTGTCCAAAACTCGCACGAACGACCGTAAAGAAAAAATCTTCATTTGTAACAGAGACAGCCGGTTGTTTACGCTTCAATAACCGAATGACTGCAGAGTCCACATTCGGTTTCGGCATAAATACAGTTCTTGGCACATACATCACTGTTTCAGCGTGCGTATAATATTGCACAGCAATCGTCAAGGAACCGTAATCTTTCGTTCCTGGTTTTGCCGCCATGCGCTCGGCTACCTCTTTTTGCAACATAACGACCATACCGCGAATAGGAAGACGATCAGTCAACAGTTTCATAATAATTGGTGTCGTGACGTAATATGGCAAATTGGCAACAACCATAATATCGTCAACATCCATAAATTGTTCTGCAATAACTTGTTGTATATCTGCTTTTAAAACATCTTGATGAATAATGGACACATTCGGATACGGGGAAAGCGTATCAGCTAAAATGGGAAGAAGCCGTTGATCAATTTCAAATGCGACTACTTTTTTTGTTCGTCGCGCCAATTGCTCTGTAAGCGCACCGATTCCCGGCCCAATTTCAATGACACCTGTTCGTTCAGAAAGCTCGGCAAAATCAACGATACGATGTAAAATACTTGGCTCAATCAAAAAATTTTGTCCAAGACTTTTTTTGAACGAAAATCCATATTTCTCTAAAATTTCTTTTGTACGAGTCGGTGTAGCAATGTCTTTATACATGTTGTTCCTCCTGCATGACTTGCTTCATCGCTGCTATAAATTGTTCTTTTGAAATTTGAAACATTTGTAACCGTTTATGCAGCTGTTTTCCATTTGTATATCCAATTTTTAATAATTGACCTAACCGCTCGCGGCGAGCGCGTGCTAATGGACCACCAATTAATCCTGCATCGACAAGCTGTTGGAAAGAAATTTCTTCTTTCGTATCAATCATTTCCTCATACACGCTTAATAGTGCTGTCCGGATCGCCTCAACAGAAGCATGCTCAACACCGAGACCTTTACCGTGTTTCCCTCGCGCTTCTTCACGCGTTAAAAATGCATGTTTGCATCCTGGGACACGTTCAGCAATTGTTTTCCGAATTTTTTCACCCGGATAATCAGGATCCGTAAAAATAATCACTCCGCGCTGTTGTTGTGCTAAACGGATACGTTCGATCGTTTCATCATTAATGGCTGCTCCATTCGTTTCAATCGTATCAGCATCCACCGCACGACGAATCGCTACTGTATCATCGCGCCCTTCGACAACGATAATTTCCTTAATTTTCATAAAATCCTCCATCTTTCAATTGTTCTTCACCCATTATAACGAAAAAAACAGAGGATCGTGAAATCCTCTGTAGTTATTTTATAATTTTTATTTTCACACGTTTCGTCCCCCAACGATATGCTGTCGATTTATCGGGGAAAAACACGTCAATTTTATATCCTTTTACATTGGCACCTGTATCTGCTGCAACAGCGTATCCGTATCCTTCTACGTATACTTTCGTTCCAAGCGGAATGACCCGTGGATCAACCGCAATCACCTTCGCGTTTGGATTTGAACGCAAATTGACACCTGTTGCCGTTGTGCCAGAACATCCACCACAATATGCTGTATAAGCTGTAGCGATCACATAGAGCTCTTCAGCTACTTCACCGCTTCCACGGGAAGCTAATATTCTCGGAGCTTGTTTCGTTCCAATGGCAACAATACGATTTTTGCTCGGCTTAATTGTCTCTGTTTTAATAAGCTTGCGCGATACTTCTTTGCCGTTTTCTAAAATGACTTCATATTGCTTAGCGACAAGCCCTTTTTCTCCCTCGCTAAGTACTTTTTGTTTACCTTTTTCTAATTGTGCATCTTTCTTCTTCACAACGATATAATTGACTGGTTCTTCCACTACATCGGTGACTTTTTCAACTCGAACAATGTTTATTTTTGTGTTTGGTTGAATCACTTCATTCAATTTTGGTTGAACGCGATCCATCTCCCGCAATGTAATATGTTGTTTAGCTAAAAAGTCAGCGACCGTAGTCGAAGTAGACCAAACTTGTTGCTGTTTGCCGCCGTCATTTAATGTAATTGGAAATGCTTTGCTTATCACAATTTTCATGTTTTCTTGCACTTTTTCATCAACGTTCGGTGATACTTGATCGTAATCACGAAGCTGGATTTGCTGAACATGTAACACATCTTTCACCGTTTTAGCTGTCGTTCTTAATTTTTTTTCTACCCCATCAACGACTAATACAATCGGTTTGCTTGCTTCCCACTTGACTGTTAAATGATCAACAATTTTTGCTTGTGGGGAGGGAGAGATCAAATCTTCTTGTTTCAGCTCAATGTTTTGTTCTTTTAATAGTTCAGCGACTGTATTCGCATGCGTGCGTACTTTCTGTTCCTTTCCGTTTGTATATAACGTGACTGTTTCTTTTGTCCATTCATAACTCGCATATCCCGTCATGCTACATAAAGCCAAAAATCCTCCTGTAGCTAGCACAATCTTTTTCTTTGATGCCGATTGCAATAATGTTTTCACATACGTAATCAAAATAAAAACGCCTCCTTTTCCGATAGATAACCGCGACGATCCTCCCTTTCTATGAAGCTTATTATCTATTATTCAAAATATTATTTCATAAGGGAAGAAAGACTTGTCGACAAGCTTATTGTATGCTTGTGAAAAAAGATGTAGAACGACCGAGTTTCATCTTTTCTTTAGACAAGTCTTCCTAGAAATCGACACGTTTCTCTATCAAATAATGCCGAATAATCGCTTGGCGTTGTCGGACGTTTTTTGAGCAACTTCTTCAAAAGATAACCCTTTTAATTCGGCAATCGCTTCGGCAACATACTTCACGTAACCCGGTTCGTTTCGTTTCCCCCGAAACGGATGCGGTGTTAAATACGGACAGTCCGTTTCAATGAGTAACCGATCAAGCGGAATTTCTTTTGCTACTTCTTTCGGTTTTTTTGCATTTTTAAACGTAACAGGACCGCCAAACGAAATATAAAAATTCATATCCATACATTGACGAGCCACTTCTATACTTCCGCTAAAACAGTGCATCACGCCTCCAACTTCCTCAGCGTGCTCTTCTCGTAAAATATCAACAATATCAGCTGTCGCATCGCGATTATGTATAATAATCGGTAACTTTACTTTTTTCGCTAAACGAATCTGTTTTCGAAATACTTCTTTTTGTACCTCTTTCGGTGATTGATCCCAATAATAGTCCAGTCCCATTTCACCAAGCGCGACGACTTTTGGATGTGATGCTAAACGCTCAATCATAATGAGATCTTCATCCGTCATATGAATTGCATCAACAGGATGCCATCCGACAGCTGCATAAATAAAGGAATATTGCCCAGCTAACTCCATTGCGCGATCAATTGTTGGACGATCAAAGCCGACAACGACAATATGTGACACACCTTCTGCACGTGCTCGTTCAATGACTTGTTCTACATCTTCGTCAAATTGTGTCGCATTTAAATGTGCATGTGTATCAAATAACATATAACCCCTCTTTTCTTCCGATGTTCAGTTTACCACACAATCTCGTTACATAAATCACAGCTATATAACAATTACATTACAAAATAGAAACAAAGAGGTGTTTTTTGCAACACCTCTTTACTTCACTTTTGCTCCATTTGGAAGCGATTCATCAACCGTCGCCAATGATAATACACCATTTTTTTCCCCAGCTAAAATCATGCCTTCCGATAATTCTCCGCGCAGTTTCACAGGCTTTAAGTTCGTGACACAAATCACTTTTTTTCCGATTAAATCTTCTGGTTTGTAATATTTCGCAATACCTGATACAACTTGACGCTTCTCATATCCTAAATCAAGTTGCAGTTTAAGTAAGCGATCTGCTTTTGGAATCGGCTCAGCGTGAACAACTTGTGCAACACGCAAATCAACTTTCATAAAATCGTCAATTGTAATTTCTTCGCTTTGTTCTTGTTTTTCTTCTGTATTTGCTACTGTCCCTTTCATTTGTGCTTGAATGTATTGCACTTCCTCTTGAACGTCTAAACGCGGAAACAGTGGTGTGCCTTTTGTAACCGTTCGCTCCTGTTGTGAAGCACCAAACGTTTGTAAACTATCCCAACTCATCAGCTGTTCATCTTGAATACCAAGTTGGGCAAACATCTGTTTTGGCGTTGCCGTTAAAAACGGCTGCAATAAAACAGCTACATAGCGAAGAGATTCTGCTAAATGTGACATAACAGAAGCTAGCTGTTTATGTGCAGCTTCGTCTTTCGCTAATACCCACGGTTGTGTTTCATCAATATATTTGTTCGTGCGACTAATGAGCTGCCAAACAGCTGTTAGAGCCTGGGAAAATTGCATTTGCTCCATTGCTTCCTCATACTGTTTTACTGTATCATATGCCGTTTTCACAAGCTGTTCGTCAAATGACATGTGCGTGCCGCTATATACAGGAATACGACCGGCAAAATATTTTTCGATCATCGCTACGGTCCGATTTAACAAGTTCCCTAAATCGTTCGCTAAATCGTAGTTAATGCGTTCGACAAAACCTTCTGGTGTAAACACACCATCTGAGCCAAACGGAACTTCACGGAGCAAATAATAACGCAATGCATCTAAACCGTATCGATCAATTAACGTAACGGGATCAACGACATTTCCTTTCGATTTCGACATTTTTCCGTCTTTCATAAGCAACCAACCGTGGGCGAACACTTTTTTCGGAAGCGGAAGATCTAAAGCCATTAACATAATCGGCCAATAAATTGTATGGAAGCGAACAATTTCCTTTCCAACAAGGTGAACATCAGCCGGCCAATACGTTCTATATTTTTCGTCATTTTCCGTCCCATATCCTAATGCAGTAATATAGTTTGACAACGCATCAATCCATACATAAATAACATGCTTCGGATCTCCTGGAACAGGAATGCCCCAATCAAACGTGGTCCGTGACACAGCTAAGTCCTCTAAGCCCGGCTTAATAAAGTTATTAATCATTTCATTTTTCCGCGATTCTGGCTGAATAAATTGTGGGTTTTCTTCATAAAACGCTAATAAACGATCGACATATTTGCTCATGCGGAAAAAGTACGATTGTTCTTTTACTTTTTCTACAGAACGCCCGCAGTCTGGACAATTCCCTTCAACTAATTGTCGCTCGGTGTAAAACGATTCACATGGGGTACAATACCATCCCTCATATTCATCTAAATAAATATCCCCTTGTTCTAAAAGGCGAGCAAAAATTTTTTCAACAACTTGTTTATGACGTTGTTCCGTCGTACGAATAAAATCGTCATAAGAAATATCAAGCTTTTTCCACAGTTCCTTAATCCCTGCAACAATTTCGTCGACATACTGTTGTGGGGTAACCCCTTTTTCTTCCGCCTTTCGCTGAATTTTTTGACCATGTTCATCCGTTCCTGTTAAATACATCACGTCGTAGCCACGCATCCGTTTATATCTCGCCATTGCATCACCAGCAACTGTCGTATAAGCATGACCGATATGTAATTTATCGCTCGGATAGTAAATAGGTGTAGTAATATAAAACGTCTTTTTCATCACTTTTACCCCTCCTTGTTGCACGTGTAGTAGAAACGCTCCCGCCCAAAGGACGAGAGCGATTATATGCTTGTATTCTTGATCAATACATCTATTCCTCTTATCTCACCAAAATATACATAAAAACAGAGAGCGCTGTCAACTATTCGATATGAAATTGTCGACAAATGTTATATTTATGTCGAATTTTGTCGAAAAAATAGTGATATTTTTGTCGAATTTATGTTGAATTTTGTCGAATAATCTTTATAATAATGTTTGTATCGTCTTGAAAAGTAGTTAAAAACTGTTTATGTATCTCTTGTCAAATCATTTGGATTTTGTCATCTCAACTTTATTTTGTCTAGTTTTATATGCAGCTACATGTAAATCATACATTTTTTTTTATTGTTGCATATAAAAGGATTGACGCTTAATGGAAAAGTTGTTATGATAAATCCATAGGAACTTTGTCGAATATTGACGAAAAAAGATGAAAAAGGAGAGGAGAAAAAATATGAAATCAACAGGTATTGTTCGTAAAGTCGATGAGTTAGGTCGTGTTGTTATTCCGATCGAATTGCGCCGCACGTTAGGCATTGCGGAGAAAGATGCGTTAGAAATTTATGTAGATGATGAGCGCATCATTTTGAAAAAATACAAGCCAAACATGACTTGCGTAGTTACTGGGGAAGTATCTGACGACAACTTCAAACTTGCAGACGGAAAAATTATTTTAAGCAAAGAAGGCGCAGAAGCGTTATTACAAGAAATTCAAAACCTTCTTCAACAATCAAAATAAAAAGTTTCTCTAGATTTTTCTAGAGAAACTTTTTTACTTATGGTACGCTTCATATACATCCCGTTTCGGCAATTGTCGATCTTTCGCTACTTGTTTAATGGCTTCTTTTGAAGTATATTGCTTCGCCTCCATGTAATAGTTGACATGTTCAATAATCGTTAAATCATTCCACCATACTGATTCTTCATCCGACATATGATTCCCTTCCACAAGAAGGCAAAACTCTCCTCGCGCTTCATGATGTTCTGCCCAATGCATTACTTCTTCAATCGTTCCGCGAATAAACTGTTCAAATTTTTTTGTTAATTCGCGCGCCACGACCATTTGTCGATTACCCAATATATGATACATCACTGCTAACGTTTCTTGAAGACGATGCGGTGCCTCATAAAAAATAAGCGTATCTTTTATATGTTTTAATTGTTCAAGCTCTTTCTTCTTTTCTTTTTTATGACGGGATAAAAATCCGTAAAAATAAAAATGAGTTGTCGGTAGTCCAGAAGCCGTTAGCGCTGTGATGGCTGCATTGGCTCCAGGAAGAGGCACAACTTTACATTGTGCTTGTAACGCCCCAACAACAAGTTCGTGACCTGGATCAGAAATGGTTGGCGTTCCTGCATCACTTACTAAAGCAACGTGTTTACCTTGCAAAAGAGAAGCAATAATATACTCCCCTCTCTCTTGTTTATTATGTTCATGGTAACTCACAAGCGGCGTATGAATGTCAAAATGACTGAGTAATTTTTTCGTTTGACGTGTATCTTCAGCTGCAATGAAATCGACCGTTCGTAACGTTTCAATTGCACGCAACGTCATGTCTTCTAAATTGCCGATTGGCGTCGGGACAATGTATAAAATCCCTTTTTCATCTTCTCCGATAAAACTTTTTTGTTCGTTCATATCGTCTCATTCCCCATATAAAATATGTTTTAACTCGCCCGTATACTCCCCATTTTGTTCATATACAACAAGAGGAGGTAATATTTTCAACCCTTTATTGCCGTCTTTCGTTCCTTCAATTAAAATGGTGTTTGCTTCTTTTCCTTCCTTTGGATAAACAAAACGTAAACGCTTCGGCTCTAAACGGTATTGCCTCATCAATGTCACGATATCTAATAACCGCTCTGGCCGATGGACAAAAGCAGCTTTTCCACCTTGTTTGAGCAATTGACTGCTTACGCGAATGACATCTTCTAACGTACAATAAATTTCATGGCGTGCAATCGCAAAATGTTCATTTTTATTCATTTCTTCTTCATTTGGTGTTGGAAAATAAGGAGGGTTACACGTCACGACGTCAAATTTGCTATGTCCAAGATAAGCCGGCATATCTTTAATGTCACCGTGAATGATTTCAATTTGCTCCTCTAATTTGTTGTATTGCATGCTTCGTTTCGCCATGTCATAAATCTTTTCTTGAATTTCCACCCCAATAATTTTTCCTTTTGTTCGTTTACTTAATAGCAATGGGATGACGCCATTCCCCGTACATAAATCCACTAAATTGCCTTTTTGAATCGGAACATACACAAAATTCGCTAACAATACAGCATCCAATGAAAAGGCAAAAACGGATGGGCTTTGAATAATTTTCATATCTTCTGCGAGTAAATAATCAAGCCGTTCATCTTCACGCAACATATTTCATCCCTCTTTCTACAACAAAATAGCCTTCCAGACCATTTGTCAGAAAGGCTATTTTTTATTTAAAAATGACAAACAAAACAAACAATCTCCATCGGTTCGCAAACTTCCGTAATGTACATTACAAATATGAAAACCTTCTTGATACAGGCGAGCTAAGTTATCATATCCTTCACCGATATCGACCAGCTTTTCTTTCGTTTGTTTTTTGCCTTGTTCGACTTTTCGCTCAGACAGCTGTTCAAGCCGTCTGCGCAAATGATCATTTTCAACTTGAAGGCGATGATTTTCTTCAATTAACTCTCCAAGATAACTTTTCAACTCACCTAGCTGTTTATATAAATGAGCGATTTGTTCCTCGATGCTTGTTACAGATTGGAAAATCTCTTTTTTATTCACGCGCCATCCACCCCATCACTCTGTGGCTTGAGTAGGAAGAACTTTTTCTTTTATTAATTCATCAATTGTATACTCGACCACCCGTTCTTTTTCAACTAACTCAACTTGTAGCACTCGTTCTAAAATGTTTAGTCCAACCACTTTCCCTAATCCAAGGGGAGTTTCAATCATTTCTCCTAAATCAGGTAGCTGTTCTTTCGCAGTCTCATATTCGTCGTTTTCATATTTTAAACAGCACATTAATCGACCGCATAATCCCGATATTTTTGTCGGATTTAACGATAAATTTTGATCTTTCGCCATTTTTATAGAAACAGGATCGAAGTCGCCCAAAAACGTCGAACAACAAAGCATACGCCCACAAGGACCGATACCACCTAACATTTTCGCTTCATCGCGAACACCAATTTGCCTTAACTCAATTCTTGTACGAAAAATAGCTGCCAAATCTTTGACAAGTTCACGAAAATCAACTCGTCCATCAGCAGTAAAATAAAAAATGATTTTATTGCGATCAAATGTATACTCAACATCGACAAGCTTCATCTCTAGTCCGTGTTCTTCTACTTTTTTCAAACAAATGTCGTACGCTTCTTCCGCTGCTTTTTTATTTTCTTCTACAACAAGTTTGTCTTTTTGATCGGCCAAACGAATAACTTTTTTTAACGGCAAAACAATATCTTTTTCATCGACTTGTTTTTTAGCTACAACAACTTTTCCGAATTCAATACCGCGAACCGTTTCAACAATAACATAGTCACCATTTGAGATCGGTAAATCCCCAGGGTCAAAGTAATAAATCTTTCCTGCTTTTTTAAAACGAACGCCTACGACTTCATACAAACGCAGATCCCTCCCGCAACTGCAATACTAACTGCTCCATTAAAAGCTGCGGATTCATATTCGTATGCAACCGCGCTTTTGCTTGTAAAATGACCTTCATATGTTGAGCAATTTGCTTTTCAGAATAAAGAAAACGCGAACGCCGAAATTCATTCATGCAATCACTATATGCAATGTGTTGTTCGTCTCCAAGTAATACATGTAATAAGTCTTTATATAAATATAATAATAAGTCTAACCCTATATTCATTTGCTCTTTATTTGTAAAATGAGTGAGCCAATGTTGTTGAATAACAAGCAATGCTTGTACATATTGCTTGTTTAATGCTTCATATAATTGTACCACTATTTTTCGTGCTTGTGCAAACCAATCATCTTGGCTCAGCTGAAGTGCTTCTTCCAAACTGTTCGTTACTCTTGCAGCCAATATAGCTAACTCTCGCGCTACACCTTGTTGTTGTAAATAAGCGTATATTCGCTCTGTTGGCAACGGATGAAAAGAAATCACTTGGCAACGTGAAACAATTGTCGGAAGTATGCGATGAAGCTGCTCTGTTAACAAAATCGCCACCGTTTTCGCCGACGGTTCCTCTAAAAATTTCAATAAACTATTGGCTGCTTGAACAGTCATTTGATCAGCATGTTCAATAATATATAATTTACGGCTCGATTCAACAGCCGTTTTTGTAAACTCCTCTTGCAACTGTTCAATTTGTTGTTTTTTGATGGAGTTTCCATCTGGGGAAACAAGATGAACATCTGGATGATTACCAGATTGAATGCGGCGACAATTGACACATGTTTCACAAGGCTCATCATATACATTTGCTAAACAAAAAAGACGTTTAGCAAATAAAAGAGCGGCTTCTTTTTTTCCTGTCCCTTTTTGTCCTTCAAATAAATAGGCATGAGCCACTCTTTCTTTTCTAATGCTGTTAACGATCATTTTTGCTACATGTGGTTGATTTGTTTCAAGCGTTTCCCAAGACATAACAACCCCCTCACTTTCTGATCAAAGGTTCAATCAGTGCCCATACGTCTTCAAACACTTTTGTTACCGATCGGGTAGCATCGACTTTTTTTATGCGGTTTGGAAAACGTTCCATTAGCATCATATACCCATCACGTACTCGTTCATGAAACGCTAGTTCCTCTAAATCAATTCGATTGACTTCACGTAATCCGTTTTCACGAATGCGCGCTAATCCAAGCGCTGGGTCAATATCGAAATAAATCGTTAATGTAGGCATCCAATTCTCAACGGCGAACGCATTAATAACTAATATCTCATCTATCCCTAAACCACGCGCTACACCTTGATAAGCTAGAGAGCTGTCAATAAAGCGATCACAAAGAACTATTTTCCCTTCTTTCAACGCAGGAATTACTTTTTCAACTAAATGTTGTCGTCTCGCTGCAGCATAAAGCAAAGCTTCTGTTCGAGCATCCATTCGTTCATTATGAGGATGTAAAATGATCGCACGAATTTGCTCAGCAATATCGATTCCTCCTGGCTCACGTGTTGCCACAACATCAACATGTTGTTCGGTTAAATAATCCTTTAACATGCGGACGATCGTTGTTTTCCCTGCCCCCTCGGGACCTTCAAATGAAAAAAATAAATAGTTCATATCATACCTCCTGGAACACTTCGATGTAATCGCCGTCTATATCTGTTTGAAAATAGGCATCCGTTTTCTTCAAATGTTGAATGAGCTCAATATGCTGCTTTGTTACAATTTCCCCGATAAGTAAAATAGGAATCCCGGGTGGATAAGGGACAACCATTTGAGCGCAAACATACCCAATTGCATCGTGAAGCAAAATTTTTTTTGTTTGGCGACCTTTCGTCCATTCGTAACTTACCGCATGGCAATGCTTCGGTAACTGGAATTGCACTTGTTCATTTTTCGGCTTGCTACGAATAGATTGCAACGCACGCTTTATACGATGTGCGATGGCTGGCAGCTGTTTCATTTTCGCAAGCGGATAGACAAGCAATACATTATACGGATCAGCCATCTCTGTAAATATTCCATTTATTTCTAATAACCGTTGTAACTCGTATCCTGAATGTGCGCTACGTGTTTGTAACGTAATCTTTAATAAGTCTGTTCGAATAAGCGGATGTCTTGATTCCGCAACATGAATCGCTTCAATCGTCCGCAATTCTTGTTTAAACAATTGAATTTCAGAGATTATTTCATCAATCGTTTCACGCGTTTGTCGTGCTACATAAGCGCGTGCCAAATCGAGTGAAGCCATAATTGGATAAGACGGGCTACTCGTTTGGAAAACTTGCAAAAAGTATCTCAACATACGTTCATCGATAAGTTCGCTATTAAAGTGTAGAAAAGCTCCCATTGTCATGGCTGGAAGTGTTTTATGGGCCGATTGTACAACAATGTCGGCTCCACACTCAACAGATGATTTTGGAAAAGGTTCTCCGAGCACAAAATGAGCACCATGTGCCTCATCAACTAAAACTGGTACTCGATAAGAATGTGCTAATTGAACGATTGTTGTTAAATCAATAGCCATACCGTAATAGTTTGGATTTGTTAAAATGAGTGCAGCAGCATCTGGGTGCTCGCGCAACGTATTATAGATTGTTTCAAACGATACAAAAGACATTACTTGAACATCTTCATCAAATTCTGGGGAAATAAAAATCGGCGTTGCCCCAACAAGATGTAGCGCATGCAAAATGGATTTATGACAATTGCGTTGTACAATGACTTTTTTATTTTTTTCACACGCGGCTGCAATCATAGCTAAATTACCAGCCGTAGAACCGTTAACTAAAAAAAATGTGCGTTTTACCCCATACAAATTTGCCGCTAACTGTTGCGCTTGTTCAATTGCTCCTGTTGGATGATGTAAATCATCTAAATGTGAAAGCTCAGTTACATCTAAATGCAACAATGGCTCAAAAGAAAAAAGAGCTTCTTCATAAAACACAGCCCCATATTTATGCCCTGGCACATGAAATGAAATAGGCTGTTTTGAGGCATGTTCGCATAAAAGCGTATATAAAGGTGTGTTTGTCTGATCCATCTTTATTCGCTTCCTCACTCATGTTGTTTTATACATTTATATTAAAATAAAACAGGCCCTAATCATAGTAGGGGCCTTGAGTTATGAATATATTTTATTCTCTCCTATTTTTTTTAACCGATCAACGTAAAATTTATATTTTTCATCATTTGTTTCCGTTTGAATGAGATCGTTATGACAATCCATACATATGAAATGATGAAAAACATAAATTCCATTTTTATTTTGCTCGTTACATATTATACAAGTTTTGCTATAAGACATCCGTTCCCCACCTCCCGCTAACAGTTTTCCCAGTTTCATATAACAATATACTTGAAAAACGATCATTTGGTGCAGGAGGGCAAAGATAAAAGACCAAGACAATTTAGTCTTGGTCTTTTATCTTTGCCCGGCAACGTCCTACTCTCGCAGGCGGTGTCCCGCCAACTACCATCGGCGCTGGAG
>NZ_JBTZSY010000031.1:0-31634 GCF_054815885.1 Anoxybacillus sp. TBDG-1 | reverse complement strand
GTTAAGACACCGCCCTTTCACGGCGGTAACACGGGTTCGAATCCCGTACGGGTCACTAATAGAAAAGGGGTTGCTCCAAAACGTGAATGCGTTTTGGAGCAGCTTTTTTTTCACCCAAAATAGAAGAATCGCTCATTTTCTGGTAGAGTAGAGTCACCACAACAACTACCGCCGAAAAAAAGGAGCGATTCTTTTACGAAGCATCATTATGTTTCTTTTAAAGAGTATACCATGGATAACCTCACGTTGCCGAGAAATATTGCCGATCTCATTCCGTCGGATAATATGGCTCACGTGGTTCACGAAATGGTCGAGCGCATCTCGATGGAGACGTTTCTTCCTTACTATAAAGGCGGTGTCACCTCTTCTTATCATCTTAACACATTGATGCATTGTATTCATCTATAAAGCATAAAAAAAGAAAAAACGCTACTCCACATGAGTAACGTTTTTGTATACTTCCCCGCTTATATGCATTTTATTTTTCCGTTCTAAAAATTTCCTTCCATACTCTCCGTGTTGATGAATAGATAGATGTTCAACTTGAATGGTGACATGGGAGAGATTGTATTGTTTCTTTAACATTTCATTAATTGCTAAAATGACACAAAATGGTTGAATGTGCTCATGAATGAGAACGTGTGCAGTTAAAGAATAATGATCTGTCGAAATGGACCATATATGCAATTCGTGTACATCCTCAACGCCTTCAATAGATAGAATATCGGTTCGGATGCGTTCGATATCAAATTCGTGCGGAACTGCGTCCATTAAAATAAAATACGATTCTCGAACAATTTTTGCTCCACCTATAAAGATAATGCCACCAATGACCATACTAATAAGCGGATCAAATATATATATTCCTGTAAAGTAAATTAAAATAGCTGAAATAATAACACCGATAGAGCTGAGTAGGTCACCAATAAAGTGCCATAACGCGCTTTTTACATTTAAATTTTCTTCTTCTTTCATACTCCGACTTAAAACGACTGTTAATACAAGATTAACGACAAATCCAATTGTTGCGATGGTTAACATGAAGGAAAATTGAATGGTTTCAGGATGAATGAACCGACGAATCCCTTCGATGAAAATCCAAATAGCAATAATGACAAGCGCAAGTCCATTTAAAAATGAGGCGATAATTTCAAATCGTAAATAACCGAATGTAAATTTTTTATTTGGTGGACGAGAAGCTAAATAAATAGCAACCATACTTAGTCCTAATGCGATCACATCGGAAGCCATATGCGCTGAGTCTGATAATAAAGCAAGAGAATTTGATAAAATGCCTCCTACTATCTCTACAATCGTGAAAAAAGTTGTTAATAACAATGTCGTCCAAAGTGCTTTTTTTGACGTTGTCTGTACTTTCATATGCGGTAAATGATGAAAATCGTACATATAAACTCCCCTTATTATTTAAAATAAATATAAAAAAGTATATATAATAATTACTATAAAATATTCTATATAATTATCATTTGATAATCAATCGACAATTTTATGGATGTTCGTATTGATTTTCATTTCATCATATTTAGCATGTGATTTGTTGAACATTGTCGAAAAATATCTTAATTTTCTTACAGGAATTTTATATGACCTAGTGTAATATATTCAGTACGGAATTATTTCTGTACCCTTTGAAGAAAGGAAGGATGAACATTTGCTAACGATGAGTCCAACCAATTTGCAGTTGCATTTATTTCACGAAGGAACGTTTTATAAAAGCTATCACTTATTCGGGGCACATCTTGTGAAACAAGATGGGGGAGTAGAAACACGTTTTTGTGTATGGGCCCCACATGCCAAAAAAGTTCGACTTGTTGGGACGTTTAACGACTGGAACGGGGAGGAGCATGAATTAATAAAAATAAACGACCAAGGAGTATGGATGATTGTTGTCCCAGAAAATTTAGAAAGGCATTTATATAAATACGAAATTACAACAAAAGATGGACGCACTCTTCTTAAAGCAGATCCATATGCTTTTTATGCTGAAGAACGCCCCCACACAGCCTCTATTGTATATCAGTTGGATGGATATAAATGGAATGATCAAGCGTGGCAAAGAAAAAAGAAGCGAAAAACGATTTATGAGCAACCGATGTTTATTTATGAAGTTCATCTCGGTACATGGAAAAAGAAAGAAGACGGGCAATTTTATACATATGCGGAGATGGCAGATGAGTTAATTCCTTATGTTGTCGAACATGGATTTACTCACATTGAACTATTACCCCTTATTGAGCATCCGCTCGATCGCTCATGGGGATATCAAGGAACAGGCTATTATGCCGCGACGAGCCGTTACGGAACGCCCCGTGATCTGATGTATTTCATTGATCGCTGTCATCAGGAAGGAATTGGAGTCATTTTAGATTGGGTGCCTGGGCATTTTTGTAAAGATGCACATGGATTATATATGTTTGATGGTGAGCCGACGTATGAATATATGAATATGCAAGATCGTGAAAATATTGTGTGGGGAACAGCCAACTTTGATTTAGGAAAACCGGAAGTGCATAGCTTTTTAATTTCAAACGCTTTATTTTGGTTAGAGTATTACCATATTGACGGTTTTCGTGTTGATGCGGTTGCAAATATGCTTTATTGGCCAAATAGCGATGTGCTACATCCGAACCCATATGCGATTTCATTTTTAAAAAAATTAAACGAAGTTGTGTTTGCTTTTGATCCCAACGTATTAATGATCGCTGAAGACTCAACGGATTGGCCAAAAGTGACTGCACCGACGTACGATGGAGGTTTAGGATTTAACTACAAATGGAATATGGGCTGGATGAACGATGTATTAAGTTATATGGAAACGAGCGTGAATGAACGGAAACATATGCATCATAAAATGACGTTTTCATTGTTATATGCTTATACGGAAAACTTTATTTTGCCTTTATCCCATGATGAAGTAGTGCACGGAAAAAAATCATTACTAAATAAAATGCCGGGTGATTATTGGGATAAATTTGCTCAACTTCGTCTACTTTACGGATATTTCATGACGCATCCAGGAAAAAAACTATTGTTTATGGGTGGAGAGTTTGGGCAATTTGATGAGTGGAAAGATTTAGAACAGCTCGATTGGATGTTATTAGATTTTGACATGCATCGAAAAATGGGCGATTACGTGAAATCCCTCACGCATTTTTATAAAAAACAAAAAGCATTATATGAATGTGATCACGATCCGAGCGGCTTTGAGTGGATTGATGTAAACAACGCTGAACAAAGTATTTTTTCTTTTATTCGGCGAGGAAAGAAAGAAGAAGATATGTTGATTGTCGTTTGTAATTTTACAAATGTCACATATCACGATTACAAAGTGGGAGTACCCGCCCTTACATCGTATCGAGAAGTGTTCAATAGTGATGATGTCATGTATGGGGGGGCTGGACATATAAACAAAAAGCCGCTTGTCGCATATGAAGAACCATATCACGGAAAACCATATCATATTCGCATGACGATTCCGCCGTATGCTATAACGATTTTACGACCAACAAGAAAAAGAGAAGGGAAGGAAAGCCATGGTACGAAAAAAGTGCGTCGCTATGCTACTCGCAGGGGGACAAGGGAGTAGATTAAGCTCATTAACAAAAAATTTAGCTAAACCAGCTGTTCCGTTTGGTGGAAAATATCGCATTATTGATTTTACATTAAGCAATTGCGCTAATTCCGGCATTGATACCGTTGGGGTGCTCACACAATACCAACCGCTAGAGTTAAATACGTATATTGGAATTGGAAGTGCATGGGACTTGGATCGAAAAAATGGGGGGGTAACCGTTCTTCCTCCGTATGCTGAATCATCAGAAATGAAATGGTACAAGGGAACAGCAAATGCCATTTATCAAAACTTAAACTATTTAAAGCAGTATGATCCAGAGTATGTGCTCATTCTTTCTGGCGATCATATTTACAAAATGAACTATGCGGATATGTTGCAATATCATATTGAGAAAAAGGCGGATGTGACGATTTCTGTTATTGAAGTACCATGGGAAGAAGCGAGTCGCTTTGGAATTATGAACACGAATGAAGATATGGAAATTATAGAGTTTGAAGAAAAACCAGCGCATCCGAAAAACAATTTAGCATCTATGGGCATTTATATTTTTAAATGGTCTATTTTGAAAGAATATTTAGAAATGGATAATCGAAATGATCGCTCGAGCCATGACTTCGGCAAAGATATTATTCCTCTGCTTATTGATGAAAAAAAACGACTGATTGCTTATCCATTTAAAGGGTATTGGAAAGATGTTGGAACAGTAAAAAGTTTATGGGAAGCAAATATGGATTTACTCGCAGATACCCCGGCATTAAATTTGTTTGATCATACGTGGCGCATTTATTCTGTAAATCCAAATGAGCCGCCGCAATATATTGCCCCATATGCACAAGTAAAAGAGTCTTTAGTAAATGAAGGATGCATGGTTGAAGGAAATGTAGAACATTCTGTATTGTTCCAAGGGGTGTACATTTCACAAGGTGCGAAAGTGAAAGATTGTGTTGTTATGCCTAATGTGTTGGTTGGGAAAAATGTATACATTGAAAAAGCGATTGTCCCACCGAACATAGAAATTCCCGACGGAGCATTCATTTGTGCAGACTCATATGATGGGGAAGTCATTCTTGTGACAGAAGAGATTTTGGGACATTTTTCTGAGAGAGAGGATGGGAAAACGTGGGAAAATTAATGCTTGGGGTCATTGATGCCACGACATATACACCAGAAATGAGTGATTTGACGCTTCAACGTTCTATCGCAGCCGTTCCGTTTGCTGGTCGCTATCGGCTAATTGATTTTGTTTTATCAAATATGGTGAACTCAGGTATTGAAAGTGTCGCCATTTTCCCAAAGTATCAATATCGCTCATTAATGGATCATCTTGGTTCGGGTAAAAATTGGGATTTAAACCGAAAACGTGACGGATTATTCTTTTTCCCTTCGCCTGATCTCCCGATTTCTCATATTGGATCGTTTCAACATTTTCAACAGCATATTGACTATTTTTTGCGGAGTACACAAAAGTACGCTCTTATTTGCAACAGTTATACGGTGTGCAATATTGACTATGAGGAAGTATTGAGCCGCCATATTACGAACGATTGCGACATTACTCGTATATGTTATCGTGGAAAGTCGCTTGATATGTTTATTTTAGAAACATCATTGTTGCTTGATTTAATCGCAAACCAGCAAAGAAATCAATATCGCAGTATTGTTGATGTTGTTAATGATCAAACGAATGGATTAACCGTATGCGATTATGAATATGATGGATATGTCGCGGTCATTGATAGTGTCGAACGTTATTTTCATCATAGTTTAGAACTTCTCCAACCAGATGTGTGGAAACAATTGTTTTTAAAAGGGAGACCGATTTATACAAAAGTAAAAGATGAACCACCGACCAAATATACATCGCATGCATCCGTTCGGAATGCAATGATCGCGAACGGATGCGTCATTGAAGGGGAAATTGAAAATAGCATCATTTCAAGAGCTGTAAAAATCGGAAAAGAGACTGTCGTTCAAAACAGTGTCATTATGCAAAAAAGTCAAATTGGGGAGAATTGTCATCTTTCGTATGTAATCGTTGATAAAGATGCGCGGATTGGTGA
Source organism: Anoxybacillus sp. TBDG-1 (assembly GCF_054815885.1). Lineage (NCBI taxonomy): Bacteria > Bacillati > Bacillota > Bacilli > Caryophanales > Anoxybacillaceae > Anoxybacillus > Anoxybacillus sp. TBDG-1. The sequence goes on along the minus strand of NZ_JBTZSY010000031.1, from coordinate 25,979 downwards.
CGGGGTAAAATTAATTGGAACACCAAAAAAACCGATCGTTATTCGAAAAGGAACAATACAAGGAGCGCTGATGAAATCGTGAAAGTATTATTTGTCGTATCAGAATGTGTACCATTCGTAAAAACAGGCGGTTTAGCTGATGTGGCTGGCGCATTACCAAAAGAGTTGAAAAAGCTTGGGACAGATGTGCGTGTTATGTTACCGAAGTATGGGTTGATCCCACAACATATACGCCAAAAAATGAATAAAATTGCTGAACTTGTTGTTCGTGTTGGCTGGAGAAGACAATATTGTGGAATTGAACAATTGGAATATGAAGGAATTACCTATTATTTTGTCGACAATGAGTATTACTTTAAGCGAGATTCATTATATGGACATTACGATGACGGCGAGCGTTTTTCATATTTTTGTCGCGCTGTACTCGATTCCCTCCCCATTATTGATTTTCAACCGAATGTGATTCACTGCCATGACTGGCATACAGGTATGATTCCATTTTTGTTGCGTGAAGAATATGCGAAAAATTCATTTTACGCGCAAATGAAAACGGTATTTACGATTCATAATTTGCAGTTTCAAGGCATTTTTCCACGCGAGATTTTAGGGGATTTGCTAAATTTAAGCGACCGTTATTTTTCGATTGAACATTTAGAGTTTTATGGAAACGTCAGCTTTATGAAAGGGGCGCTTGTATCAGCGCATATGATTACAACAGTCAGTCCAACATACAAAGAGGAAATTCAAACGCCATATTATGGAGAGCGGCTTGACGGGTTATTGCGGGCAAGAAGTTCGCATTTAGTTGGAATTTTAAACGGAATTGACGATGAAATATACAATCCGAAAAAAGATCCGTATATTGCAGTGCCGTACGATGTAACGACAATTGCGCGTAAAAGTATTAACAAACGAGCTCTCCAACAACATTTTTCATTGCCATCAGAAGAAGACGTTCCTGTTATTGCTATTGTGTCGCGGTTAACAAAACAAAAAGGATTAGATTTAGTGAAATGTGTATTCCATGAAATGATAGCAGAAAACATACAGATGATGATCCTTGGGACAGGGGAATGGGAGTTTGAACATTTCTTTCATGAAATGGCGATAACATATCCTGATCGTGTGCGTGTGTATATTGGCTTTTCGGAGCAGCTTGCACATCAAATTTATGCGGGGGCGGACATGTTTTTAATGCCATCTAAATTTGAACCGTGTGGTCTTGGACAAATGATTGCCATGCGTTATGGGGCTGTGCCAATCGTTCGAGAAACGGGCGGATTAAACGATACAGTGCAGTCATTTAACGAATTTACGAAAGAAGGGACAGGGTTCACGTTTGAAAATTTTAATGCGCATGATATGTTATATACCATCCAGCGTGCTCGTTCATTTTATGAACAAAAAGACATATGGGAAACGATTATGAAGCAGGCGATGAGTCACGATTACAGTTGGGCAAAATCGGCATTTAAATACAATCAACTATACGACGAACTAATGGCTGGGAGTGGCATCTATGTTCACGAATAAAGAAGAGTTTAAACAAACGTTTTTGAAACGGTTAGAAATGATGTATGGAAAGCGGTTTTGGGAATCGACTGTCCTTGATCAATACAATACGCTAGGGAATATGATTCGCGAGTATATTAGTAAGCATTGGATTCAAACGAACGAACGATACCGTGCCGAACATAAAAAGCAAGTATATTATTTGTCAATTGAATTTCTGTTAGGGCGTTTGTTAGGTAGTAATTTAATGAATCTCGGTATACGAGAGGTTGTGGAAGAAGGACTGAAAGAGCTAGGCATTGAGTTAGCTCATATTGAAGAAGTAGAAATGGATGCGGGTCTCGGAAACGGAGGACTTGGTCGATTAGCTGCTTGTTTTTTGGATTCCCTTGCTTCTCTCGACTTACCCGGACATGGACAAGGTATTCGATATAAACATGGTTTATTTGATCAAAAAATAGTGAATGGTTATCAAGTCGAGCTCCCAGAACAATGGTTGCGTCATGGGAACGTTTGGGAAGTAAAAAAGGAAGATTTAGCGGTAGAGGTCAATTTTTGGGGGAAAGTGGAATGTTACGAACAAGATGGGCGTTTAACGTTTCGACATTATGATGTGGAAAAAGTGATGGCTGTTCCTTACGATATGCCTGTCATTGGATATGATACGAAGACCGTAAATACGTTACGGTTATGGAGTGCTGAGCCCGCGAGGTTTCCGCTTCATAAACATGTCATGCAGTATAAGCGAGAAACGGAAGCGATTTCTGAATTTTTATATCCTGACGATACGAACGATGAAGGAAAAATTTTAAGACTAAAGCAACAGTATTTTCTTGTTGCTGCAAGCATTGGGAGCATCGTACGCGATTATCGGCAACGGTACGGTCATTTACAACATTTCCATCGGCACGTAGCTATTCATGTGAATGACACACATCCTGTTTTAGCTATTCCCGAGCTGATGCGCATTTTGTTAGATGAGGAAGGAATGGGATGGGACGAAGCGTGGCATATTACGACAAACACGATCTCTTATACAAACCATACCACATTGTCGGAAGCGTTGGAAAAATGGCCAATTTATATTTTTCAACCGCTATTGCCGCGCATTTATATGATTGTGCAAGAAATTAATGAACGGTTTTGTCGCGACTTATGGAATCGATATCCTGGTGATTGGAAAAGAATCGAGGAGATGGCCATTATTGCCCATGGGCTCGTCAAAATGGCTCATTTAGCGATTGTAGGGAGCTATAGTGTGAACGGTGTGGCGAAAATACATTCTGAAATTTTAAAGCATCGTGAAATGAAACTGTTTTACGAATACTTTCCTGAAAAGTTTAACAATAAAACGAACGGCATTACACATCGCCGTTGGTTGTTAAAAGCCAATCCACAGCTTTCTTCTCTTATTACAGAAGCGATTGGAGCGGAATGGATCAAGCAACCAGAGCAGCTGATTCAACTAAAAAAATATGCAACCGATCATGCATTCCAAGAACAATTAGCAAAAGTGAAACATCACCACAAACAGAAGTTGGTCAAATATATTTACGAAAAAACAGGGGTGACTGTAGACGATTCATCGATTTTTGATGTGCAAGTGAAACGATTACACGCCTATAAAAGACAGCTATTAAATGTACTCCATATTATGCATTTATATAACCGATTAAAAGAAGATGAGCATTTCGATATGCATCCACGAACGTTTATTTTTGGCGCTAAAGCATCGCCAGGATATCATTATGCGAAACGGATCATTAAGTTAATTAATTCCGTTGCACAAAAGGTGAATAGCGATGAGCAAATTAACGGACGGTTAAAAGTTATTTTCTTAGAAAATTACCGTGTCTCGTTGGCAGAAAAAATTTTCCCCGCAGCTGATGTAAGTGAGCAAATTTCAACAGCTAGTAAAGAAGCATCGGGAACAGGAAACATGAAATTTATGATGAATGGAGCCGTGACAATTGGGACGCTAGATGGAGCAAATATTGAAATTTTAGAACGTGTCGGTCATGACAATATGTTTATTTTTGGGTTGACGGCAGAAGAAGTGTTGCACTATCATGCAAACGGTGGATATCATTCGTATGAATATTATCATCATGATCAACGGATTCATCAAGTCGTAAATCAACTTGTGAATGGTTTTTTTCCAGATGCGTACGATCATTTTGAACCGATTTACGATTCATTGCTTGCCCACAACGATCAATATTTTGTTTTACGCGATTTTGCATCGTATGCCGATGCCCAACAACGGTTGGGGACGGCGTATGAAAATCGGAGAAAATGGTTAGAAATGAGCGTGACGAATATCGCTTGTTCTGGATATTTCTCAAGCGATCGAACGATTGAAGAATACGCTCACGACATTTGGCATATTCGCTAATACAAAGTTAGTCCTGTAAGCTATGCTCACAGGACTTTCCTTATGAAGTATAAGGATCTTTTTCATATGCAGGAAGGTCGCCGAGCGGAGACATAAGCTGCTCGTCGTCAAGCACTTGTTCATATTGTTCATGTACAATGTTTGGATAAATCGTAATACCTGTCCCGTAAAGGTCTGTCGCTGCAAATGTTTCAAACGGTTCGACGTAACCAATTTGTTCTTCGGCATCGATATACATTCGATCATAATGTACCGTATCTTCTTGAACATCTGAAGGTGTTTCTGATGTACCGAAATGAGCTACCTTTTGCCAGCTATCTTCAGCATCAAATGTTTCTATATCTTCATGAACGACAAATTCACCAAATGGAGGAGACAAAACGCTTTCTTCGATTGGACGCTGTTGTGAAACAACTTGATCAGCACTATGCTGTTTACAAAACATCGTTGTTGGAATGGCCTCAAGACGTTCGAGAGGGATCGCTTCTCCACATATTTGGCAAATTCCGTACGTTCCATTTTCCATCGCTTGTAGCGCACGTTCAATATCATGAAGCTCTCTTTCTGTATGTTCATTTAAAGCAATATCTTTTTCCCGTTCATATAGTTCTGTTCCGCTGTCTGCAGGGTGATTGTCATAGTTTGAAAGCTCCCCAACTGAATCATGAGCAGATGTTCGCGTGAGACCGAAATGGTCATTTTGTTTTAACCGTTGCATAATTTGCCGCTTTTCTTGTAATAGCTGTTCACGCAAATTGGATAAGTTTTGCAATATATAACCCCTCCTTTATATTCAACTATGCATAGTATGGACCAAAAAGAAAAAACCATAGCGCCAAGGCCATGGTTTTTCTTAACAATTATTGCATCCAATAATGAATAAATAGACCGACAACGAGTAAAAATCCAAACTGCGTATTCGTTTGAGCTGTTGCTTTCATTGCTGGCATCATGTCGATCGGTTTTGTTTTTCCAATGAATCCTTTTGTTGCTTGCCATGCTTTTGGAATACTTAAAAATACGAGCAATGTCCATGGCGAAATCGTTTCAGAGAAAACAAGCAATGCAACCCATAAAAATGATGTAACAAACATGCCACCTAATAACGAAATGGCACGTTTTCTACCGAGTAAAATGGCTAACGTTTTTCGACCACTTTTTTTGTCCCCCTCTAAGTCGCGAATGTTATTGGCTAATAAAATAGCGCCGACTAGAATAGAGATGGGAACAGAAACAAAAATAGGCGTCGATGTAATTGTGCCCGTTTGAATAAAAAACGAAATTAAAATAATGGTCAACCCCATGAAAAAACCGGCTGCCAATTCACCAAACGGGGTATATGCGATCGGAACGGGTCCCCCTGTGTAAAAATATCCTGCTGCCATACAAATCGTGCCGATAACAGCGAGCCACCAACTACTATTGAAGCAAATATAAACACCAAGTAGCATAGCAATAGCGAAAAAAAACCAAGCAAGTAGTAAAACCGTTTTTGGAGAGATGCCATCACGGACAATCGCTCCACCGATTCCGACGGATTCAGGTGTATCTAGCCCACGTTTATAGTCGTAATATTCATTAAACATATTTGTCGCCGCTTGGATAAATAATGAAGCTACGAGCATGGCAAAAAATAAAGGGAAGTGAATTGGCGTTTCATCTACTGCAAGCACAGTACCAATGGACACAGGAACGAACGCTGCAGTAAGCGTATGTGGACGCAATAATCGCCACCAAACACGCCAGTCTCGTTTATAATGAACCGTTTGAGTATTTGAACGTACTGGTGTCGGCATACTATTCTTCTCCTTTAAGTAAAATGTCGTTCACAATAAGTTTAGGGAAGTGGGGAAAATGTGTCAATGTCTTGACAATATAAATTGTTTCCTATCTCTAAAAAACAATATTATAATGAAAAAGGGACAAAAAGTTTAAGTATAGGCGTGATAAAAGGTGGTTACTTTATATCAAAACAAAGTTATTGACCAATTGCGTGGTGTATTGGAGAAAAAACAGCATATGGTTAGTGTCACCATAAAAATGGAGCAAATCGACCCGCTTGATTTTTTCGCTGCGGGTGAAACGTTATTTCATGGACAACGTTTTTATTGGTCAGATTGTCTACAAGAACAAACGTTCGTTGGGCTAGGTCATGCGCACGTTATAAGAAGCGAAGAAAAGACGAAAAAGCGATTTCGTGAAGTCGAGCGAGAATGGAAACAAATTGTAGAAGGCGCTTTCATCGAAGGTCAAGGGCCACTGATGTTTGGAGGATTTGCCTTTGACCCGCTAAAACGGTCGGATGAACATTGGAGTGAATATCCTGCTGCCCAATTTGTTGTACCTACATTCTTGTTAACAAAGCAGCGGGATGACACATGGTTAACAGTCAATGTTGTTCATGAATCGCTCAATCAGCTTGAAGAAATGATCGATTCCTTATTCCAGATACGTGATGAGGGGGAATGGCATCGCGCTTACGTCGTCAAAAAAGAAGAAATCGATCGTGACCAATGGATTCGTGCTGTCCATTATGCAACGGATCTCATTCAAAATAAAGCGATTGAAAAGGTCGTTTTAGCACGCGAATTATTTCTTTCTTTTTCCCATCGAGTTGATCGTTCCCATGTGTTACGTGCTTTACGTGAGCAACAACCGATGAGCTACATTTTTGCTTTTGAAAATGGCTCTACTTGCTTCATCGGGGCTTCTCCGGAGCAACTTGTGAGAAAGAACGGGCGCATGTGTGAAACAGCTTGTCTGGCCGGATCGATTCGTCGTGGACGTACAATCAAAGAAGATGAAGGGCTTGGACGTTGGTTACTTCAAGACGATAAAAATCGTCGCGAGCATGCATTTGTTGTCGACATGATTGAACAAGCGATGAATGAAGTATGTACCGAAGTCGTCGTTCCGAGTGAACCGACCCTTTTAAAAATGAGACATATTCAACATTTATATACACCTGTTCGAGCGAAAATAAAGGAAGGTATTTCTATTTTTTCACTTATTGAGCGGCTTCATCCAACCCCTGCGCTCGGGGGATTTCCGAAAGAAAAGGCGGTACAGACGATTCGGGAAATTGAGCCACTTGATCGTGGATGGTACGCCGCTCCAATCGGTTGGATTGATGCGAATGGAAATGGAGAGTTTGCGGTAGCGATTCGTTCTGCATTGCTTGGGGACAATGAGGTACATTTGTTTGCTGGGTGTGGCATTGTTGCCCACTCTGATCCACATAGTGAATACGAGGAAACGAATGTAAAGTTCAAGCCGATGTTATTAGCGTTAGAGGGGGGACGAGAATGAATGAACCGACCGCATATGTTGCTGCATTTGTTAACCAACTAGCTCATATGGGCGTTCAACAAGTTGTGATTAGTCCTGGATCTCGCTCTACCCCTCTTGCAATGGTGATGGCTGAACATCCGATGCTAAATATTCATGTTCATATTGACGAACGTTCTGCGGCTTTTTTTGCGTTAGGTATGGCGAAAGCTTCTGGGAATCCGGTTGCTCTTGTTTGTACGTCAGGAACAGCAGTGGCAAATTATTATCCAGCAATCGTTGAAGCTTATTATGCACGTGTTCCGCTCGTTGTTATTACGGCCGACCGACCTCATGAACTGCGTGATGTCGGAGCACCGCAAGCGATCGATCAACTGCATGTGTACGGTTCATATGTAAAATGGTTCGTAGATATGGCGCTCCCAGAAGGAAACGAGCGGATGCTTCGTTATGCGGAAATGATCGCCGCTCGCGCTGTATCCGTTGCATCGTCTGTTCCAAAAGGACCGGTGCATATTAACGTTCCGTTGCGTGAACCGCTCGTTCCAACGATCAATGAGCCGCTGTTTTCTCCATCTCCTCCAGCTCGCATCGTGTATAAAGGAAACAAACATCTTTGTGAAGAAATGATTGACGAGTTGTGTGCGGAGCTGAGCGATGTCGAAAAAGGGGTCATTATATGTGGAGATTTGCATATCGAAGGTTTTTCTGACGCGGTTGTGAAGTTAGCAGAAGCATTGCAATATCCTATTTTAGCAGATCCTCTTTCCCCATTGCGGACAGGTACACATGAGAAACAAGCTATTATTGAATCGTATGATGCGATGTTAAAAAATGAGACGTTTGCGAATCAATTTGTTCCGGACGTCGTTATTCGCTTCGGAGCGATGCCTATATCCAAATCGCTTTATCTCTGGTTGCAGCATCATAAACAAGTGAAACAAATCGTTGTCGATGAAGCGGGGCAATGGCGAGATCCAACATTGTCGCTTCAAGTACTCATAGAAGCGAATGAAGTTCAATTTTGTTATGATTTAGCTAAACGTGCTTCAAATTCCCTTCGTTCGCCGCAATGGATGAACCAGTGGCAATACATGAATGAACGTGCAAAACAAATTTTGTTGAAAGCAGAAGAAGAAACGGATATGTTTGAAGGGAAAGTATTTATTGAGCTCGCTCAGCTATTACCAGATGAAGCAACGCTTTACGTTGGCAATAGCATGCCCGTTCGTGATGCCGACACGTTTTTTATGTCCTCAAATAAACGTATTCGTTTATTAGCAAATCGTGGAGCAAACGGAATTGACGGAGTTGTATCAAGCGCTCTTGGGGCAAGTTGCGTTGCTCAACCACTTGTGTTAGTTATCGGTGACTTGTCATTTTATCACGATTTAAATGGTTTGCTGGCAGCAAAATTACAAAAGCTGCATGCGACCATCATCGTACTAAACAATAACGGTGGGGGTATTTTTTCGTTCTTGCCACAAGCGAATGAACCAAAGCATTTTGAACGATTGTTTGGTACGCCGACCGATCTATCGTTTGAGCATGCCGTAAATATGTATGATGGACATTATGAAAAAGTAGAAACGTGGGAGCAATTTCGTTGTGCGGTGATAGATGCTCTAGCTCGACCAACATTAAACGTGATTGAAGTTCCGATATCACGTGAATATAATGTCAAAATTCATCGGAAATTGTGGGAAGATGTTTCCCAGGAAATGTCCAACTTGTTGAATAAAGGGGAATAAGCATGAGGTTTGTCGTTCAAGGGCAAACGTACTATGTGGAAATGTGCGGAAGCGGACAACCGCTGTTGTTACTACACGGATTTACAGGCAGCTGTCAAACGTGGCATCCGTTTATTTCAACTTGGAGCCAACATATGCAATGCATCGCCATCGACATTATTGGTCACGGACAAACGGATGCCCCTTCAGATGTACAGCGATATGACATCGAGATCGTTGCTCAAGATATTGTTACGTTATTTAAGCAATTGGAAATAAAAAAAGCGCACATATTAGGATATTCCATGGGGGGACGACTTGCGCTAACATTTGCGATTCGTTATCCACAGTACGTTCAAACACTTATATTGGAAAGTAGCTCCCCGGGTTTAAAGACGGAAGAAGAACGAGTGAAACGTCGGGAAGAAGATGAACGATTAGCGCAGTTTATTGAACAACATGGGGTTGCATCGTTTGTTGATCAATGGGAGAAAATTCCGTTGTTTTCTTCGCTTCAACGGTTGCCAAAGGATATGCAACAAAGGTTGCGAAAAGAACGATTACAGCATACAGGTATTGGATTAGCCAATAGTTTGCGCGGCATGGGGACAGGAGCGCAACCTTCTTGGTGGGAAGCGTTGCCTCAATTGATGTTCCCGACATTGTTGATTTGTGGTGAAGATGATGAAAAGTTTTGTCGAATTGCGTCAGAAATGGTACAATTATTACCAAACGGGACGCTCATCACCGTTCCGCATGCCGGGCACGTTGTGCATATGGAGCAGCGTGAGCGGTTTGGTACGCTTGTTCAACAATTTGTTCTAAAAGGAGGTTCATTGCATGGCAATTGAATGGGTAAAAGAGAGGGAATATGAAGATATTTTGTACGAAACATATAACGGCATTGCAAAAATTACAATTAATCGTCCCGAAGTACATAATGCATTTCGTCCAAAAACAGTAATGGAATTAATTGATGCGTTTGCGTACGCGCGTGACGATGCAAATATTGGTGTCATCATTTTAACAGGGGCAGGCGGTAAAGCATTTTGCTCGGGTGGCGACCAAAAAGTGCGCGGACATGGTGGATATGTGGGGGACGATCAAATCCCACGCTTAAACGTATTAGACTTGCAACGTTTAATTCGTGTCATTCCAAAACCTGTTATTGCGATGGTTGCGGGTTATGCAATTGGTGGCGGCCATGTGCTACACGTCGTTTGTGATTTAACGATTGCAGCGGATAACGCGATTTTTGGACAAACAGGACCGAAAGTAGGCAGCTTTGATGGTGGGTACGGTGCTGGTTATTTAGCGCGTATTGTCGGTCATAAAAAAGCGCGCGAAATTTGGTATTTATGTCGTCAATATAATGCCCAAGAAGCGTTAGAAATGGGATTAGTCAATAAAGTTGTTCCGCTTGAACAGTTAGAGGAAGAAACGGTGAAATGGGCGGAAGAAATTTTAGAAAAAAGCCCGACAGCTATTCGTTTCTTAAAAGCTGCATTTAATGCAGATACAGACGGACTAGCAGGCATTCAACAACTTGCCGGAGATGCGACGCTTCTTTACTATACGACAGATGAGGCAAAAGAAGGACGCGATGCATTTAAAGAAAAGAGAAAACCGGACTTTAAGCAGTTCCCGCGTTTTCCATAAAAAAATACAAATAACAACAGCTTGATGTGTACACATCAAGCTGTTGTTTTGAAGGTGGTGTGAAGATGATCCCAAATTGGTTACGTCAACGTGCATATTTAACTCCGAATCGCGTGGCGCTATATGATGAAACAGAAGCGATTTCATTTGCTGAACTTCATGAACGAACGACAAAACGAGCAAGACAACTTGTTTTTCTCGGTGTAAAAAAAGGGGATGTTGTCGCTATCTTAATGAAAAATAGTGCACATATGGTTGAGCTTATTCACGCCCTTCATTATATTGGTGCGATTGTTTTATTACAAAATGTACGTTTATCCGTAGACGAAGTAAAGTGGCAATTAGAACATAGTGGGGCGCGATTTGTCATTTGTGATGAGCCTTTTCCAGATGAGCGAGCGATCGAATGGGGGGAGTTTGCCAAACTTCGTGAACGAGATGAAAAATGGCAAACGATGTACAATTTAGACGATGTCGCAACAATTATGTACACATCGGGAACGACAGGAAAGCCAAAAGGGGTTATGCAAACGTACGGAAATCATTGGTGGAGTGCAATTGGTTCTGCTTTAAATCTTGGATTGCGTGAAGATGATTGTTGGCTTGCAGCCGTTCCATTTTTTCATGTTAGTGGTTTGTCGATTTTAATGCGCAGCGTCATTTACGGAATTGGTGTTTACATTGTGCCGTCATTTGACGCAAAACGTGTCAACGAGCTCATTTTTCAAGGGAAAATTACGATGATGTCCGCTGTTAGCACAATGGTGCAGCAGATGATTCAACAACTAAAAGAGCCGTATCCTTCGTCATTTCGTTGTATGCTCGTGGGAGGGGGACCTATTTCTCAGCCATTATTGCAATCATGTGTCAATTGGAACATACCTGTATATCAAACGTATGGTATGACAGAAACCGCTTCTCAAGTAGCTACATTATCCCCGGATGCTCGCCATAAACATGGTTCAGCAGGAAAACCGCTGTTTCATATGAGCATTCGCATTGAAAAAGATGGACACCAACTGAATGCGAATGAAGTGGGAGAGATTGTTGTAAAAGGTTCGAGCGTTATGAGAGGGTATTGGCAAAACGAACAGGAAACGAATAGGGTTTTAAAAGATGGTTGGTTATACACTGGAGACATTGGATATATGGATGAAGAAGGATTTTTATATGTGCTTGACCGCCGCTCAGACTTAATTATTTCTGGGGGGGAAAATGTGTATCCGGCTGAAATTGAAGCGGTGCTTTTGGAACATAAGGCAGTAAAAGAAGCAGGTGTTATTGGCGTTGCTGATGAAACATGGGGACAAGTGCCATACGCGTTTGTCGTATTGCATGATCAAACAGCAACAGAAGAAAAATTAAAGCAATTTTGTATGAATAAACTTGCAAAATATAAAGTACCAAAACGAATTTATATCGTCGATTATTTACCGCGCAATGCTACAAACAAACTGATGCGCCATAAGCTAAAAACATGGATCGAGGAGGCGTAAAAAGGCCCCCTCTTTCTTAATTTATTGATATCCTTTTGCTGTTTCTTTCGTAATTTTTTCTTTAAACAGTTTATAGCTCCAAAGTTGATAGCCCACGACGATCGGCACCATGACGATAGCGACGCCGAGCATAATTTTTAAGTTCAATTCGCTTCCCGCTGCTTCAAAAAGCGTTGTGCTATATTCATCGTTGATGCGCGAAGGAAGCATATTTGGGAACATACCGATAAAACCAGTTGCCATAAGTGTGAAAATGGTTAAGCAAATGTTCGCAAACGCAAGTCCAATTCGTTTTTGCCAAACGAACAATAACATAAGTAATGCACATACGAAAGTAAGGGCTGGGACGATCCAAAGAATTGGCACCTTCGTAAAGTTGTTAAATAGCGGCGTCCGATTGCTTGTTGCAACAAAGAAAAGCGATAATACGACTGCTGATATAACAGCAGCTGGGCGAGCGACTGTATATGCTCGTTCCGCTACTTCTCCAACGGTTTTCAGCATGACCCATAGAGCACCAGAGACGACAAATAAACTCATAAACAATAATCCGCCTAATAGACCGTACGGATGAAGCAAGCTAAAAAACGTTCCTTCATATCCGGACGGACCAATTTTTAAACCGTAAAACAAATTCGCAAACGCAACGCCAAATAAAAGTGCTAAAGCAAAACTGCTCATTGTAAATGCCCATTTCCAGCTTTTTTGCCAAATAGGTGAATCGTCTTTATGCATAAATTCCAATCCAGCGGCGCGGAAAAACAGCGCGAATAAAATAAGCATCATCGGTGTATATAAGAAACTAAATAAGTCTGCATAAACGGCTGGAAATGCAGCAAATGTGGCTCCACCAGCTGTAATTAGCCATACTTCATTGCCACCCCAAAACGGTCCGACGGCTTCTTGCAGTTGATTTCGTTCTTGTCGATTTTTCGCTAAAAATGGAAATAACATCCCTGTACCGAGCGTATATCCATCTAAAACGAAGTACATCGTCCAAATGAGCCCCCATAGACCAAACCAAATGATCGCCACTGTTTCATGAGACATGTTGAACTTCCCCACCTTTCGTAGCTGTGGATGTGTATGGTCCTTTTTTTGCATATTTCAACATTAAATACACGTCAGCAATAAGTAAAATGGTATAAAACAAAACGAGGCTGACAAGTGAGAAAATGATTTGCGAAAGTGAAATTGGTGATACCGCTTCAGCTGTGCGCATTAATCCGTATACTGTCCAAGGTTGGCGACCAACTTCAGCAACAACCCATCCAGCATTAATAGCCACATACGGCAGTAACACAGAATACATCACAAGTTTTAAGAAACGTCGTGATTCCACTAGTTTATTTTTGCGATATAAGTAAAATCCGTACCAAAATAGAGCGACAAAATATAAACCGAGCGCGACCATTAAACGAAATGAATAAAAGACGATATTAACATTTGGACGTTCATCTTTTGGAATTTGATCGAATCCAACGACTTTTCCATCAAACGAATGTGTATAAAAATAGCTACCGAGCTTTGGAATCGTTAAAAATTCAACAATATTCCGTTCGTTTTTTGGATCAGGAATTTGAATAATGTGAAATGGTAAACTTTCTTTTGTTTCCCAAACCGCTTCAAGTGCAGCCCCTTTAGCTGGTTGCATTTTTGCCGCAAATGATGCTGATTTATGACCAATAAACGGTGTCGCTGTTGCTGCGATTAGTCCCAAAATGAGCGCATATTTAAACGACTTTTCGAAAAACTCGACATGTTGTTTACGCAGTAAATGCCATGCGCTAACTGCCATGACAAAAAATGCTCCAACGATATAACAGCTGACAATAGTGTGTACAAACATATGCCAAGCATATGGGTTTGTTACAACTTCCCAAAAGTTTTGTAGTTCGATACGTCCGTTTCTTTCAATATACCCAACTGGATTTTGCATAAAGCCGTTTGCTGTAATAATCCAAAGTGCTGAAATATTTGTACCGAGCGCAACCATCCAAATAGAAAATGCGCGAAGCTTTGGTGAAATTTTATCCTTTCCGAACAGCCAAATGCCCATAAATGTTGATTCTAAAAAGAAAGCAACGAGCGCTTCAATGGCGAGAGGAGAGCCGAAAATGTCTCCCATATATTTCGAATACTCAGACCAGTTTGTCCCAAATTGAAATTCCATCGTGATACCTGTAACTACACCGAGAACGAAGTTAATGGCAAACAGTTTTCCCCAAAAGTCTGCCATTTGTCGGTAAAGTGGGTTTTTTGTTCGCACATGTTGTGTTTCCATCCATGCAATTAAAACAATAAGCCCAATGGTTAACGGAACAAATAAGAAATGATAAAAAACCGTAATCGCAAATTGAAAACGGCTAAGCAAAAGCACGTCGCTCATATGTTTCCCTCCAACATTTGAAATATATTTCATATGTATAAGAGTAACGCCAACACGTGAAGGAGAGGTGAGGTAAATGTTGCAAAACTGTGGCGATAATTTTAAAAAAATGTGTCTATTCATCGTTTTTAACGTAGAAAAATTGGAAAACCCCTTGCCGTAAGCAAGGGGTGTGCTGTTATTCGCTCGGTTGGAACGTTTTACAGTCTGTTTCTGTCGAACTTGTCGCGGTTGAGCCTGCATGGCTTACGACGTAGATGGCGTCTGCACTACATCGGTTGCCTTGTGACCAAAATTGACAGTTTTGCACTTCACAAAGTACATCTTTTGCCATTATCATTCCCTCCTTTCTTTATGCTGATGTTAGTGTAGACAAAACATTAACAAGACATAACATGAAAAAATGAACAACATTATTGAGAATTTTTATCATTAAATATTGACACAGATAATCATTCTCAATTAGAATAAAATTGTGCGATATAAAACAAAAAGTCGGAGGGAGTTACATGTCATCATTATTAGTTGTTGGAGCAGATCATTTAGGAAACATTACCGATAAATTAAAAAGCTCAGGATTTAAGGAGATTATTCATTTAGATGGCAGAAAAGTGAATATGGTGAAACGACAAATTCCTGAGCACGTCGATATCGTATTTGTTATGACGGATTATATTAACCATAATTTAGCGAAAGTCATTAAGCAAAAAGCGAAGGATCAACATAAGCCAATTTATTTCGTCAAGCGTTCATGGAGTTCTATTCAATCCGTCATTCAACAAATGGGGAAGTGAGATGACATTGTGGCAATCGTTTATGAATGAAGTATTATCTTATCATTACAACATCTCTCCATCTCGTCGTTCATCGTTTACGTTGCTAAAAGGAGTTGAACGGGCAACATCATCGTTTTCGATCGCTTCTTGTGACTCTCCCGTTACGTACTATAAAATGATTGCAAAAATGACGGATTACTTGCTTCGTTTCGTTGCGAACGATCAGTCTTTTGTTCACATATTAGATGCTCGTGATGCCTTTATTACCGCATCATGTACGTCTGAAACAGGCGTTATTCCATCATGTATGAACGTTTTTGTTGTTGACCGCGCTCCTTCATTGGATGCAATACGACCATTTGAACATCGTTTCGGTCAAAAGCCGAAAATGGTACGAATATATGATGTCATGACAAATCGTTTATCTTATGTAATGCTCACAAGTGAAACATGTTGTAAAAAAACCGGGTAGTTTACCCGGTTTTTTTACAATTCATCAAATCCGTTAATATCAGTTGTTTTTGTATATGAACGTGGACGTGCTTCGAAAAAGTCGGTTTTGCCTAAGTTCACGTTTTCATCACTAAAGACACGAATCCAAGGCATACTATTTTCATCTGCATCGTATCGATCATCTAAGCCGAGCATACGCAACCGCTTATTTCCGAGATATTCAATATATTTTTCCATTTCGATGACATCAATGCCATCTATATCGCGCAACACAAAGCGCGACCATTCTGTTTCATAACGGATCGCTTCATCGATATATTCATATATCCACGCAGAAAACGCTCCATCTTCATCAATATGTGGATTTTCCCATAGCACAGCGCGTACGAGTTGAGAAATAAAGTAGCTATGGCATAATTCATCTTTATTAATATAACTAATCATCGTTGATGTTTTTAACATTTTTTGATTTCTAGCTAAATTGTAAAAAAAGGCGAAACCAGAGTAAAAATTAATTCCTTCTAATACGAGCGAAGCAACGAGCGCTCGGCAAAACGTTTCAACAGTCGGTCGTTCACGAAATGCTTCATATACGCGAATGACGTGTTCATTTCGCTTATAAATGTGCGGATTTGTGCGCGCCATTTCAAAGGCACGGTTTTGCTCGGATAGTTTCTCAATAGACGCAAGCACGTACGAGTACGACTGATTATGGACGACTTCTTGTTGTTCGATAATCGAAAAAATCGCTTTGACGCTCGGATCGGTAATGTATTCTTTCATCGCTCCGATAAAGTTCGGCTGAACAGAGTCTAAAATCGAAAGCAAGCCGATAATGTGTAAAAACGCATCGCGCTCTCGCTCGCTTAACGCGTGCCATTGTTTAATATCATCGGACATGTTAATTTCAAATGGCGTCCAAAAGTTGCCGAGCAACATTTTGTATATGTCGTAAAAATGGCTATATTTAATATCGTTCCAGTTTAAAATGCCGCTTGCTTTTCCGTTGATAATGCTTGTTGCCTTATTTGGATGCGACGGTTCCAACAACTTTACTTTCGTCAATAACAAAACGTTCGACCTCCTCTAGTAGTTGTTGTACGAACAAAGCCGGCAAGTGTTGTTGATGTCCGCGCGGCGATTGCTCAATTTTTAGCGTGCCGAGCACCGATGTGACTTTTCGTAAATGGTACGCCATTTCATCGACTGCGCGGCAATAATATGGCCACATTTGATCTCCTGTACCAAATACCGCAACAGGAGGCAAAGGAAGTTTGTATTCTTTAATGAGGAAACGCAGCAGTTGTTTCATCTCCTCTGGAAGTTGCCCGTTTCCCCATGTATATGAACCGAATAATAGTAATTCCGCTTGATCAATGAGCGATTCGATGGCCAATATATGTTGAATACTGATTGTTTTCACCGCATGTCCATATGAGCGAAAAGCTTCTTCGATCAACAGGGCGACTTCTTTTGTGTTTCCTGTTTTCGATGTATAGCAAATGAGAACGTTCATAATTTTTCCTCCTACGATGAGCAAACATCGCATTCTTCAATCGTTACGGCGGTACTGCGAACGTAATATGTTGATTTTAAACGCGCTTTCCATGCCGTTAAGTGTAAGTCTAACAAATCTTTCGCTTTAATAGTGTTATAGACATAAAGATTAAAGCTTAAAGACTGATCGACATGTTTTTGTCTTGCTGCATTTTGACGAATGCTCATTTTCTGATCGACTTCATAGGCGTTTGTGTAATACCAATACGTTTTTGGACTTAAATCTGGTACGGTGACAGGGATTTTATAATTTTTCTTTTCTTCAAAATACAAGCGGTTGAACACAGGGTCACATGACGCGGTTCCATTTGCTAACACAGATGTACTTCCATTTGGCGCAGGCGCCATTAAATAGCCGTTTCGAACCCCGTATTTCATGACTTGCTGTTTTAAGCCGTCCCAGTCTAAATCATCATGCGAATGATAGTTACGCAACTCAAAATATGTTCCTGTATGCCAATCCGACCCTTCGAACGCCGGATAGGCTCCTTTTTCTTTTGCTAGCTCCATGCTTGCTTGAATCGTTAAATAAGCGATTTTTTCGAACAATTGATCAGCAAGCTGAACACTTTCCTCGCTATTCCATTTGATCCCTTTTAACGCTAATAAATGGTGCCAAGAAAATGCCCCTAGACCGATTGCCCGATATTTTTTATTTGTCATTACCGCTTGCAACACTTCAATCCGATCTTCGTTTAAGTCAATCACGTTATCTAACATGCGCACTTGAATCGGAATGAGCCGTTCGAGCACACCGTCTTGAACCGCGCGAGCAAGATGAATACTAGATAGGTTGCAGACGACAAAATCACCTGGTTTTTTATGGATAATAATTTCGCCATCTTGTGTATATTCTTTTGTTACGGTTGTTGGACTCATATTTTGCATAATTTCTGTACATAAATTGCTCGAATAAATCATGCCTGCATGTTTGTTTGGATTCATTCGATTCGCTTCATCACGGTAAAACATATAAGGTGTTCCTGTTTCTAACTGTGATTTCATAATCCGTTTCATCACTTCAATGGCAGGCACGCGCTCTTTCGTTAATTGCGGATGATTGACGCATTCCTCATATTTTTCGCGGAAGGAGCCACGTCCTCTTTCTTCATCGTAAAAATCTTCAAGACCTAACGGATTGCCGTTTTTATCTTTCCAACCCATTACCTTTTTCACTTCGTGTGGATCAAATAAATACCAATCCCCGCGCTTTTCGACTTGTTCCATAAACAAGTCAGGAATGCAAACGCCATAAAATAAGTCGTGGCATTTTTGACGCTCGTCACCGTTGTTTAATTTGGCGTCCAAAAACGAGAAAATATCTTTATGCCAAACGTCTAAATATACAGCGATAGATCCTTGACGTGTACCAAGTTGATCCACCGATACAGCCGTATTGTTTAATTGGCGCATCCATGGAATGACACCAGACGATACACCTTTAAATCCTTTAATATCCGAGTTGCGTGCGCGAATTTTTCCTAAATATACACCAATCCCGCCACCGCCTTTGGAGAGGCGAGCGACGTCTGTATTTGATTCATAAATGCCAATTAAACTGTCATCTACCGTATCAATAAAACAACTTGATAACTGTCCGTATGATTTTCCTGCGTTTGCGTAGGTTGGTGTGGCGACCGTCATATACTGATTCGATAACGCCCAATACGCTTCTTTTACTAAATCCATTCGTTTAGATTTATCTTCATTGACCATGAGTGTTAAAGCAATCGTTAAAAAACGCTCTTGTGGAAGTTCGTAAATTTCACCGCTATAACCTTTTGCTAAATAACGATCAACAAGCGTTTTTAAGCCGATGTATGTAAATAGCTCGTCTTTTTTGGGATCAATCCACGTGCTCGCTTCTTGCAGTTCCTGTTTCGTATATCGTTCAAGTAAAAACGGGTCGTAAATACCAACATCAACGAGCAGTGTTTGCAATTCATAAAAATGTCGATATGTTTCAGAACGTTCGTAGCCACGGTGTGTAGCTGCCTCATCGTATAGCCGTTGTAAATAGAGCCGTGCTGCAACAAATGTCCAATCTGGCTGTTCCATGGTGATTTCATCAAGCGCGTTTAAAATAAGTTTATTTATCATGTCTTTGGATGTTCGGATGTGGGCAAGCACTCGTACGGTACGTTCGATATATCGCTCACTTGATAAATGCGGAAAGTCTTTCAAAATATGAAACAATAATGTGCGAATCGTTTCTTCATTCACTTCCGTTTGTTGTTTTATGTGCATCATGTAAAATCCCTTCCCCTTATAAAATAAAAACATCCGCTTTTGTTGAGCGGATGAAACGATGGAAAAAGGCATGCTTTCACCATCGTTTCATCTTCTCAACCCCCGAAGAATATGAAACGATACAAGGAAGGCAGGTCTCCTGACTCGCGCTTCTTCCTACTTTGGATTCCTTCCCGTATATGCGCCACAAATAGCTGACATATACAGTGGTGTTGTTTCCATTTCGTCTGCGCACACAGTTGCGGGGACAGTTCTGGATTCGCACCAGATTCCCTATTAAGTCCGTTCGGACACCTTCGCTTGCCGGTTTCAATATATAGTTACTTTTTGTTTTTTCATCACAATATATTGTATAAAAAAGGTTTACGTTTAAAACTATAACGAAAAATTTCAACATTTGCAATCATTATTTTTCATCATTTGCTAAATAGCGACGATCTTTCATAAACAGCCTCCAAAAATAAATGAATCCTGGAAATAAAATTGCAAAGCCGACAATATACGTCACGAAAAGGGCGCGAAATGTATTCGGATGCGTAAATCCAGACTCGATTGTTATATCTGGATAAATCATATATGGCAAATGAGCTTTGCCGTATGCGTAACTTGCACAAAAATATTGCAATACGATCGCCACAACAGCAAGACGCGGCATCCCACGTCCGTTTTTCTTTTTCCATGAAGGAAGAAAAAGAGCTAAACCAGCCACGAGAAATAATGCGACAGAAGCGGCAAGCCATGGCCAACGTGCAATCATTCCGTCATATAGCCAATGCGCTTCATTTCGCATCGTGATCATAATTAAAATTGAAGAAAGGAGAGCAAATGGTCCGATAATGAGCGCATCGCGACGATAAATCGTATACGCTTCGATTTCATTTGCTTCGTTTGAGTAGTCTGCTAATAAAAGCGACGAAAGGAAGAGTGTACTTGTAATCGCAAAGGCGATAAATGCATATTCGTGTGGGCTTGTAAATAAGCGATCAAGCCGGAGACGACTGACGCCATTAACCGTTTCGACAAAAGATCCATGTGTAATGGGTAATACGCTAATTAAAAATGCTGGAATAAGCAAACCGCTTATACCAGAAATGTAAACGAGCACTTTTTCATACTTAGGAGCAACGTGCGAAAAGACGAGGAACGCACTACGTACAGTAAGCAAAAGTAAAATAATGCTTCCCGGGATAAGTAAAATGGTTCCAAGCATAAACGTTGCTCCTGGAAAAAAACTGACGAGTGCCACAACGATGGCGACGATAAATACGTTTGTCACTTCCCATGTTGGTGATAAATATCGGTTTGCGATTTTCGTTGCTTTCGTTTGTGGACGATTGATATATACCATTGACCAAAAACCTGCTCCAAAGTCCATTGTCGCCATGACGGCGTAAATAAAAATAAATCCCCATAAAATTGAAATGGCAATTAATTCATCTGTCATCATCTTGCTCCTTTCTACATGTGTGTAGATAAATGTTGTTCAATCGGATGACGGCGGAAGTACGAACGCAAGACGAGCACGACGGCTACAAGTAAAAATACGTAAATAGACGTAAATAAAAGAAAAAGTGTTCCTAAATTCGTCGATTGTGTCACAGCTTCTGCAGTTGTCATCATGCGATAAATAACCCACGGTTGTCTGCCTGTGCAAGCAAAAATCCAGCCAAATTCAATGCCGAGAAGGGCGAGGGGACCAGCGGTAACGATCGTCCACATAAACCAGTTTGGAAATATTTTTTGTTTTTTTACTCGATGCCAAATGAATCCGACGATCGAAAGAAGGAGAAGAAACATGCCAATTCCGACCATTGCATTAAAAAGTGTATGGACAAACAATGGCGGCCACCATTCTTCAGGAAAATCATTTAACCCGACAACGACAGTATCGAATCGATTACCAGCTAAAAAGCTAAGCAGCCACGGAATTTCAATGCCCCATTTTACCGTTTGTGTTTCGCGATCTGTAAAACCACCGATAACGAGGGGGGCGTGCGACTGCGTTTCAAACAACCCTTCAGCAGCGGCTAATTTTTCAGGTTGATACTCATGAAGGAGTTGCGCTGATTCATGCCCGTTGATCGCTGTTAATAGAGAAAACACACCACCGACTGTTAACCCGAGCATAAGCGCCTTTTTATGAAAAAGCTGAATGCGCTCGTTATGTTTATTTTTCAACATCTTATAGGCAGCGATGGAAGCAATCGTAAAAGCCCCGGTCATATAAGCTGATAAAACAACGTGTGTAGCTGTGACTGCGAAGCTCGGATTAAAAAACGCCTTCCATGGATCGACGTCGACAATTTGTCCATTTTCGATACGAAAGCCTGTCGGTGTACCTTCAAAGGCATGTACGTTCGTAATTAAAATAGCAGAAGCGGCTGCTCCAATGGCAACAAACGTCAAGCTTACGATGCGCATCGTTGGAGAAATGCGGTTAGCAGCATATACGTAAATTGATAAAAACAACGCTTCAACGAAAAACGCATAAATTTCAATTTGAAATGGGAGTGCCATCACTTTTCCGATCACTTCCATAAATCCGGGCCATAAAAGAGAAAGCTGTACGCCCGCAATCGTTCCAGACGGGATTGCTACGCCAAGCAAAATAGCGAGCGCTTTCGTCCAACGATTTGCCATAAGGGCATAGTCGTTGTCTTTCGTTTTTTGATATAGCAACTCAGCCAATAAAATCATAAGCGGAATACCAACTCCAAGCGTTGCAAAAATAATATGAAACGCCATCGTTGTGCCGAACAATGTTCTTGCTGTTAATACGTGATCCATACCGAAATGTTCATCCCTTTCCATACATTGTCGTTTCATAGTTTGATGTGAAAAGAGAAAAAATATGCAAAAAAAAATAAGCGACCGTTACGATCGCTTATTGTAGTGCTTTTTTTAATGCGGATATATTGTCATTCATAATTGCAAAGTAATCTTTGTTGTTTGCAATATCATCATTTGTACGAGCTTCTAAGTTGTGAAGAATAAGCACATCAGCCCCAATTTCGTTTTTTACAACTTCAGCAATTCTGGATGTCACGTTTTGTTCGAAAAAGATATAGCGTATATTATGCTCTTTTGCCTTTTTAATGATGGAAGCGAGTTGTTTTTGTGACGGCTCGTTTGTTGGTGATAGTCCCGTTACGCTTATTTGTTTTAACCCGTATCGCTTCTCCCAATAGCCGTATGCGGCATGGGCAACAAGAATTTCTTTTGTTTTCGCGTTTTCTATCAATTGTTGGAACTGGCTATCGAGCTGTTCAAGCTGCTGTTTTAACGAAGCGAAGTTTTGTTCAAAATCGTTTTTCGCTTCAGGTTTGAGATCCGTTAACGTTTGTTTAATCTTTTCCGCCATTTTAATGGAATAAATTGGATCTAACCAGACGTGAGGATCTACATCTCCATGAGCATGTTCATCTTCATGGGCATGTTCATCTTCATGGGCATGTTCATCTTCATGGGCATGTTCATCTTCATGAGCATGTTCATCTTCATGGGCATGTTCATCTTCATGAGTGTGATTGGCTAGAAGTAAATCAATTCCTGCGGTTGCTTCCACGAACTTGACCCGCTCATTTTCCAGCGTTTTGACGATGCGTTCAACAAATCCTTCCATTCCTTGACCGATGTAAAGGAAAGCGTCAGCATCAGCGATTAGTTGCATTGTTTTTGCTGTCGGTTCATATGTGTGCACATCGACGCCAGGAGGGTATACGCTTTCCACTTGAACGTGCTCCCCGCCAATTTTTTGAGCAAAATCTTGAAGTGGATATACAGTTGTATAAATGATAAGTTTGTTGTTTGTTTTCTCGGTCGTTGACGGCGCTAGTTGTTCTTGTTTATTACATCCAAATAATGTTAGTGTGATCGTAAGAATGATTGATAAAATTATTTTCAACCTCATTTTTTTCCTCCTTCCAAAAAGAAGGATGTCTCTGAAAAACAGAAAACATCCTTTTCTCTCGTCTTATTATATCGTAATCGTTACGATTTGAAAACTATGAAAAACTAACAAATGGCGGAAGCGGGTCAGTAAAAGTTGACCAATCTTTGTTCATTTCCTCATCTGTTAATAAACATGTATCGAGTGAAGAAGAAATTTTCTGTTCATCCATATCGATTCCGATAAACACGAGTTCTGTCATGCGATCACCATACGTATCATCCCATTTTGCAAGCAATTCTTGTTCTTCTTGTAAAATGCGTTCCCGTTCGTGTGGAGGATATGTCGCAATCCATTCACCAGCCCCTTGAATCATAATGGACGGTCCAGCTTGCGAAAGAAGTCCACACATATTATTGCGTGAAGCGAGCCAGAAAAAGCCTTTTGCACGAACGACTTCAACAGGCCAGCTTTCAAGCCAATGCATAAGCCGTTCCGGGTGAAACGGACGACGTCGGCGGTATACGAACGATGAAATGCCATATTCCTCTGTCTCTGGTGTATGTTCTTCATTTAGTTCTTTGATCCATCCAGCCGATTGACTGGCTTTTTCAAAGTCAAATAAATGAGTATTTAAAATGTTATGAAGCGCTACTTTTCCGTATGTCGTTCGAATGATTTTCGCTTCTGGATTTAATTTGTGCAAAAGAGTCTCTAATTCGTCCGCATCTTCTTTCGAAATACAATCGATTTTATTTAAAATAAGCACGTTCGCAAATTCAATTTGATCAATTAATAAATCAACGACTTCACGTGTATCCGTTTCATCGATCGCCTGTTTACGATCTAATAACGTTTCACCAGAAGCGAAATCATGCCAAAAACGATTAGCATCTACGACAGTCACCATCGTATCTAATCGACATTTTGACGTTAAGTCGATCCCGAACTCTTCGTCAATGTAAGTAAACGTTTGAGCGACAGGAATCGGTTCGCTAATACCGGATGATTCGATGACGATGTAATCAATATTTCCTGCATCAACAAGTTTTTCAACTTCTTTCATTAAATCTTCCCGCAATGTACAGCAAATACAGCCGTTTTGAATTTGCACAAGTTTTTCTTCGGTGCGCGAAAAACCACCTTGTTGAATGAGCTCAGCATCAATATTCACTTCGCTCATGTCATTGACGATGACAGCAATTTTTAATCCTTCCCGATTGTTTAAAATATGATTAAGCAACGTTGTTTTCCCAGAGCCTAAATACCCACTTAATACAGTGACAGGAACTTTTATCATATTATTCCCCTTTCTTAAAACGTAATTATTACGATTTACATCGTTTATCATACCGAAAAAGAAGAGAAAGGGCAATTATTTTTCCTCTTTCTCTGGTACAGGATCAAATCCACCGGGATGAAACGGATGGCATTTTAAAATGCGTTTTATTGTTAAATAGCCTCCTTTAAGCGCACCGAAGCGACGAATAGCTTCTAATCCATAATGAGAACAAGTTGGATAAAAGCGGCACGTCGGCGGTTTTAAAGGGGAAATAAATCGTTGATAAAAGCGAATGAGTAAAATGAATATATGCTTCATATCATACACCTACCCCTATTTTTTCTTATTGTAACATAGATGTATAAATCCATTCCAACAAAAAAAGATGAAAAAAGTCGGACTTTTGTGTATGATAAAAACGTAACAATTGAAAAAGAGGTGAGAGGTATGCCTTCAGTAGAAAGCTTTGAGCTTGATCATTGTGCGGTCAAAGCACCGTACGTTCGCCATTGCGGCGTTCATCAAGTTGGCAGCGACGGTGTTGTGAATAAATTTGATATTCGTTTTTGTCAGCCTAACAAAGAAGCAATGCAGCCAGCAGCCATTCATACGCTTGAACATTTGCTAGCGGTGCACATTCGTAAGCATGCCGAAAAATACGACCATTTTGATATTATCGACATTTCTCCGATGGGATGTCAAACGGGTTATTATTTAGTTGTTAGCGGTACGCCAACCGTTGAAGAAATTATTGACTTGCTTGAAGCGACAATGAATGAGGCATTGACGGTTACAGAAGTGCCAGCCGCAACAGAAAAAGAGTGTGGTCAAGCGAAATTGCATGATTTAGAAGGAGCAAAGCGACTCATGCGCTACTGGCTATCGCAACCAAAAGAAGAATTGAAAAAAGTGTTTGGCTAAAAAACAAAGGTTCAGGCGTCACATGTCTGAACCTTTGTTTTTTTCAGTTGGCAACTCATCGATAGTATGTTTGTATTTGTATGCTTTTGAAATCGTTAAAACGCTTAAGATGAGCACTATAAATACAATGATGATGGAAATAATAAAAGTAAGCAACATGTACATCCCTCCACACTTTATGTTAATGCAGAAACATATTATTTTCCAAATGTTTTTTTGTTTGTTACAATGAAGAAAGGGAAAGATTATAATCGAGGAGGTTGGTAACTGTTAAAATATTTTTGTAAAAATCAATAAAACTCTATATACAATTTATAAAATTACAAAGCAAAAGAGCAAATAAAGCCAAGAGAATGGTTAAGGAGCTAACTGAAAATGATTA
>NZ_JBTZSY010000030.1:0-32410 GCF_054815885.1 Anoxybacillus sp. TBDG-1 | reverse complement strand
ATATAGAGTTTTATGGATTTTCACAAAAATATTTTAACAGTTACTAACCTCCTTTCGTTATGTCCAGATTATCACGCTCTTTTTTAGGTGGCAATATACAGAAAGGTGCCCATGTCGGACACCTTACCCTTGTTTTAATTTTGAGCGTAAATATGCGTCGATAAAGACATCGATTTCTCCGTCCATAACTGCTTGAACGTTTCCGACTTCTGTATTTGTCCGATGGTCTTTCACAAGGGAATATGGGTGAAAGACGTACGAGCGAATTTGGCTTCCCCAACCAATTTCTTTTTGTTCCCCGCGAATTTCAGCAAGTTCCGCTTGTTGTTCTTCTAATTTCTTCTGGTACAACTTCGCTTTCAACATGTTTATCGCTTTTTCGCGGTTTTTAATTTGCGATCGCTCCGATTGACATGTAACGACAATTCCTGTTGGGATATGTGTAATACGTACCGCTGAGTCAGTCGTATTGACGTGCTGACCGCCAGCACCACTTGAGCGATACGTATCGACTTTCATTTCATCCGGACGAATGTCGACTTCGATGTTTTCATCAAACTCTGGTACAACCTCACATGAAACGAATGACGTATGACGGCGTCCAGAAGCGTCAAACGGTGAAATGCGGACGAGGCGGTGAACGCCTTTTTCCGCTTTTAAATATCCGTATGCATTATGCCCTTTAATTAACAACGTGACGCTTTTAATTCCCGCTTCGTCACCGGGCAAATAATCGAGCGTTTCCACTTTGTATCCTTTTTTCTCTGCCCAGCGCGTGTACATACGCAACAACATTGATGCCCAATCTTGCGACTCTGTTCCGCCTGCGCCAGGATGAAGCTCTAAAATAGCATTATTTTTATCGTACGGCTCATTTAATAGGAGCTGCAGTTCAAATTCGCTAAAGTCTTTCGATAGTTTTTTCGCTTCAGCTACGAGCTCTTTTTGTAAATCTTCATCTGGCTCTTCTTTCACGAGCTCGTATGTCACTTCTAAATTTTCGAACCGCTCTTCCAGTGAGCGAAACTCACCGACTAAATCTTTGAGCGCATTTGCCTCACTAATGACCGCTTGAGCTGCTTTTTGGTCGTCCCAAAAATGAGGCGCAGCCATTTGAGCTTCTAGTTGCTCAATGCGTGCTTCTTTCGTTTCGAGGTCAAAGAGACCCCCTAATATCCGCTAATCGCTTAGCCATTTTTTCCAGATCTTGCTTAATTTCTACTAAGTCAATCATGTCCTTCACCTCAACCATTATTGTATGCAAACGTCTCAGCGGACGCAACATAACGAAAGCGAGGGAACATCCCTCACTTATCGTCCGCAACAATGTTTATATTTTTTTCCGCTTCCGCACGGGCACGGATCATTTCGACCGACTTCCACCGCTTTTTTCACCGGTTTGCGTTTCACTTCTTCGCCTTCTTTTGGATGAACAGCTTCCCCTTTAGCCACTTCTTGTCGCTCAAGGTTGCTTTCAATTTCCGCTTTCATAATGTAGCGGGCGACTTCTTCTTCAATAGAAGCGATCATCGCTTCAAACATCGCATAGCCTTCCATTTGATATTCGCGTAACGGATCAATCTGACCGTACGCACGTAAATGAATGCCTTGGCGAAGCTGTTCCATCGCATCGATATGTTCCATCCATTTCATATCAACAGCGCGCAAAACGATTACGCGTTCAAACTCGCGCATTTGTTCCACCGGAATGCGGCTTTCTTTTTCATCGTAACGCGCACGCACTTTGTCCCAAATAAATTCAATCATTTCTTCTGGATCTTTGCCGCGCAAATCGTTGATCGTCACATCCCCTTCAGGAAGAAGATTTGCCTGCACATAATCAACGATCGCTTGCACATTCCATTCTTCTGGCATCTCTTCATCTGGCGTATGCATTCGCACAACCCGCTCAATTACAGATTGAATCATTTTTTCAACGATGTCGCGTAAGTTTTCTGAATCAAGTACTTGGAAACGTTGGCGGTAAATAATTTCACGTTGTTCACGCAATACATCGTCGTACTGCAACAGCTGTTTCCGTGCATCAAAGTTGTTCCCTTCCACGCGTTTTTGCGCAGATTCGACCGCTTTTGATACGATTTTGCTTTGAATTGGCTGTGAATCGTCCATGCCTAAACGATCCATCATTGCCATCATATTTTCTGAACCGAAGCGACGCATAAGCTCATCTTCAAGTGACAAGTAAAATTGTGATACCCCAGGGTCCCCTTGACGACCAGAACGACCGCGCAATTGGTTGTCGATGCGGCGGCTTTCATGACGTTCTGTACCGATGACGGCTAAACCGCCAAGCTCGCGCACACCTTCACCGAGTTTAATATCCGTTCCGCGTCCTGCCATGTTTGTCGCAATCGTTACTGCTCCTTTTTGACCAGCTTGCGCAATAATTTCTGCTTCTTTCGCATGGTTTTTCGCGTTTAATACGTTATGGCGAATGCCGCGCTTCGTTAACATGTTCGACAACAATTCAGACGTTTCAATAGACACCGTACCGACAAGGACAGGTTGTCCTTTCGCATGACGTTCGGCGATGTCTTCGACAACAGCACGAAACTTCCCTTCCATCGTACGATAAATTAAATCTGGACGGTCATCGCGAATGACTGGTTGATTTGTCGGAATGACAACGACTTGCATATTGTAAATGTTGCGAAACTCTTCTTCTTCTGTTTTCGCCGTTCCCGTCATTCCCGCAAGCTTTTCATACATGCGGAAATAGTTTTGGAACGTAATTGTCGCAAGCGTCATCGATTCATTTTGAATTTCAAGCCCTTCTTTTGCCTCAATGGCTTGATGGAGTCCATCGCTATAGCGACGTCCACGCATAAGACGACCTGTAAACGGGTCAACGATAACGATTTTTCCGTCTTCCACAACGTAATCAACGTCACGCTGCATGACAACATGTGCGCGCAACGCTTGGTTAATATGGTGGTTTAACGTCACATGCTTTAAATCAAATAAGTTATCAATGCCAAACGCGCGCTCCGCTTTGTTCATTCCTTCTTCCGTCAGCTGAACGCTCTTCGTTTTTTCATCATACGTATAATCGACATCGCGCTTTAATGTACGAACAAACGCGTTCGCTTGAATGTACAATTTCGTAGACTTTTGCGCTGTGCCTGAAATAATGAGCGGCGTACGCGCTTCGTCAATTAAAATCGAGTCGACTTCGTCAATGATCGCATAATGAAGTGGGCGTTGCACCATATGTTCTTTATATAGCACCATGTTATCGCGCAAATAGTCGAAACCAAATTCGTTATTCGTTCCGTATGTAATATCTGCATTGTAAGCCGCTTGCTTTTCTTCACGCGACATATTCGTTAAGTTCAATCCGACAGATAATCCTAAAAATTGGTATAACTTACCCATTTCTGTCGCGTCACGGCTCGCTAAATATTCGTTTACCGTCACGACGTGGACGCCTTTTCCTGTTAATGCGTTTAAATATACCGGCATCGTTGCAGTTAACGTTTTTCCTTCCCCTGTCTTCATTTCGGCGATATTGCCTTCATGAAGCGCGATGCCTCCCATTAATTGCACTTTATACGGATACATGCCAAGCACGCGCTTCGCTGCTTCGCGAACAACCGCAAAGGCTTCCACAAGCAAATCATCAAGCGTTTCGCCTTTTTCAAGACGAGCCTTAAACTCTTCCGTTTTTTTCCGCAATTCGTCATCAGAAAGCTGCGCCATTTGCGGACCGAGCGCATCAATTTCATTCGCAATTTTCTCTAATCGCGCAATTTGCCGTTTATTCGGATCAAACACTTTTTTAAACATTCCAAGCATACAAAAACGCCCCTTGCTTATATAGTCGCTAATTACCATCATATCATTTACAAGAAAAGGTGACAACTCATACGGAAAAGGGGATGGGGAAAAAAGAAAAAACCAGTTTCTTCGCTGGATTACACTTGCGATTGTAGTTGCTCGATAGAGGCTTCGACTCTAAGTAAGCGTTTGTTGAGGGCGTAAATTTCAAATCCTTTTTCGTCGATCTTTTTATACATGTTTTGCAGTAATGTACGCACATCGTCGGCTGGTTAAGTTTCTAAACGATGCACGGTTTCTTTTACGTCGCTCAGTTGTATTTCGACATGTTCGAGACGGTTCTTTACATCGCACATTTCTTCCTCAAGGCGACTGATCCACTCATTTGTTTCTTTCATTTCTTGTTCGAGCGCAGTTAAACGAGCTTCCATGTTAGCAAACCGTTCGTCGATCTGAGCGAATCGATCATCAATCTGCGCAAAGCGCTCATCAATCTGGGCAAATCGTTCGTCAATTTGCGCAAAGCGCGCTTCGATTTGTTCGAATCGCTCATCAATCCGAGCGAACTGGTCACGCACTTCTTGTTGAAACTGTAGAAATTTACTTTCGATACTCGTCAACTTTGCTAAAATTTCACGTAACATTGCCTCCATACGCTTTCACCCCCTTTCACATGATACCACCCTCTGCCTTTATTCGACAGAGGGTGCTAAGATTAGTTCGCTTCAATTAGGCCATATTTGCCGTCTTTTCGTTTGTAAACGACATTTGTACGGTTTGTTTCTGCGTTAATAAAGACGTAAAAGTTATGACCAAGCATATTCATTTGTAAAATCGCTTCTTCGCTATCCATCGGTTTTAAACTAAATCGCTTCGTACGTACAACTTCGAATTCCTCTTCCTCGTGCTCTTCTGTCGCCACAGGAGCAGTTGCTGTTAATGTTACGCCGTTTGCTTCTTTTTCACGCATTTTTCGATTCACTTTTGTTTTATGTTTACGAATTTGGCGTTCAAGTTTATCGACGACCAAATCGATGGCGGCATACATATCATCATGGCGCTCTTCCGCACGCAACACAATTTGTGGCATTGGGATTGTCACTTCAATTTTTGCCTGTTTATCATTATATACTTTTAAGTTAACGTGAACCGTTACTCCTTCCGTCGATTCAAAATAGCGTTCTAATTTTCCGATTTTTTTCTCGACATACTCTCGAATGGCTTGTGTAACCTCGATGTTTTCTCCGCGAATGTTGTATTTCATACGCTGTTTCCTCCTTTTATGAAAGGTTGGTTACTTATTTCTACAATTCCCTACAAAACTCCTTCTCAATCGTCACATTTTTTGTGAAAAAATGATGAACAAAACAATGGATAATTATGCTATAATTTATAGATGATGAAAAGTGTTCGTATTTTTCTACTGAGGTGTTATCGCATGCGTAAAGTGCACATATTTGAAGCAAAAAGCGGCGATGTGCTCGCCGTTGATATTTACGGACCAAACGGTGCAGTTTTGCTTGCCAAGGGGGTTAAACTGACCGACTCATACATTCGTGGATTGCGTGAAAATGGCATTCGTCATATTTATATTCACGACATTTTTACATTTGATATTGAAGAAAAGCCAATGATTAGTCCTGTTGTGCGGCAACAAGCGGTAAAAAAAGTGTACGAAACGATGACGGAACTGATCGAGGAACAAAAAGCTGTCCAGCGTGTGTCTTCGCTTGACCTCGGACAAGAATATCAAAAAATATTTAAAGAGATTTTAGACTATTTATTAAGTCGAGAAAACTTGCTCATTAACTTATCTGACCTTGTTATTTCAAAAGGGTATTTCTTTCACCACTCGGTTAACGTGGCAACGATTGCAGGCGTTATCGGATTGGCGAAAGGATATTCATCGCAACAATTGCTTGATTTAGGCGTCGGAGCGCTTTTATTTGACATTGGCATGACACAAATTCCAAGCGCACTTTGGAGCAAAAAAGGATCGCTTAGCCCTGAGGAACGTCGAATCGTTTCCCATCATACTGAATTTGGATTTGAGTTATTGAAAAAACAAAACAACGTTTCACCGTCATCCGCTTACTGTGCCCTACAACATCACGAACGGTTTGATGGGAGCGGCTATCCACATCAAGCAGCCGGTAAATACATTCATGAGTTCGCGCGCATTATCGCCATCGCAGACGTGTTCGATGCGCTCACTTCTCCGCGCGACCATCGAAAACAACACTCGCCGCACGAAGCAGCTGAATATTTGTGCGCAGCAGGGAATACGTTGTTTGACTACGAGCTTATTAAAACGTTTTTAAAATATGTCGCCATTTACCCGCTCGGCACGAACGTCGTATTAAACACAGGATACCGAGGTGTCGTCTCAAACATTTTCCCTGAATATCCGCTTCGTCCTGTCGTTCGTATTTTACAAAATCCAAACGGCGAGATGCTCAAATCACCGTTTGAAATCGACTTACGTAAAGAAGTAAACGTAACTATTGTCGAAGCGTTTTAAATAAGAAAAGCTCAAAGCGCCCGCCTATCGGCGAAGAGCGCACGAGTCCCACCGAGGAGGCTGTCGCCGCCGCAGTGTGGGACGGAGCGACTCGAGCCGATGGCGCTTGGAGCTAGACATGAATCTGAAATTTTATACTTTCTTATCTTTCAAGAAAGGTGCGATCCACTCGCACCTTTTATTGCTCAACATACGGACGAAGATGTTGCATCACGCTTACTTTCCACGCCTCAAACGCTGGCGCTACGTGTTTTTCGACAATTTGTTGCTTCGCATGTGGATCATGTAGATTTCCGTCTAATTTCCACGCCTCTTCTACGACAGAAGAAAAACGTTGAAGCTCGTTCAATAGCGCGATATCATCAGCAAAAAATTGTGCGAATGACCGCTCATTTACCGTATCAATTTGATCAAACGCTTCTAAAATGTCAGCAAGCACGACATCCCCTTGCGTCCGCTCATAATCCACAAAACTTTCCTTAACGTACTGAAATCCTTCTTTAATGGTGTCCAATAACGCTGCATATTGACGAACGACTGTTAATTGTTCCGAAGTTAAATGTACCATAATGTTTACCTACTTTCGTTTATCATAAAACATACCGTCGATTGCTAATGAATCGTATAAATCGTCATAACGTTCAACAGCTACTTTCGTTTGTTTTGTTTGTTTTAAATCTTGCTGAATTTGTTGCTTCAATTGTTGGAGAAGGGCGTTCGCCTCCCGATCAAGCGCAAGCAGCTGTTTCCCTATTTGTTTTTCTTCGTCGGTTAACACCGTCGGAAGTAGCTGAAGAAGCTGCTCACGCTTTTCAAGCAGTTGTTCGATTTGTTCAATGACCGCTTCACGCTTCTCTCTTTCGATCGGCTCACGAAGCAACGTCACAATCGCCGCCGTCGCCTCAAGAAGCTCTGCAACGACACTCATTACACGTGACCGCCTTGCGCATATTGACGCTGACGATGAATTTGAATGACTTGCTTCCACGTATCACGAAACTCTTTCACGTATCCTTCGACTTCCTCTAATATGGACATATCGCTTTTAATGTTTGCTTCAACGAGGCGACGATACATATAGTCGTACATCGTCATCATTGGTTTCGCCACTTCATATTCCATATTGAGCGTGACCATAAGCTCTTGAATAATTTTTTGCGCTTTTAATAAGTTTACATTGCGTGATTCAATATCTTTGTCTTCGATCGCTTTCTTCGCTTGCGCAATAAACTTTAAACAACCGTTGTAAAGCATAAGCGTTAATTCCCCTGGCGACGCCGTTTGCACCGCGTTCGTCTGGTATGATTGATATGGATTGTTCATCGTTCAACCTCCTAAATTATTGTGCCCCTCCACCAAAAGCATTCATCAAATACATGCTTTGCGAATTGGCACGTTGTACCGCTTTTTCCATCGCCGAAAACTGCTTCCAATAGCGGTCTTCTACCCGTTTTAATCGGTCTTCCGCCGCGCTAATACGTGTATCAATATCGAGAATATTTTTCCCGATAATATACTGGTTCGTAGCTTTTAACGTATTTCCTGCTTTATCTTCGATGGTTTTGATCGTCTTTTTTATTTCATCACGAAGTTGACGAACAATCCCTTTTGCATTTCCCTCTCCACTGTTACTGAACAAGCGATAAATGGCGTTTGGATTTTCTTCAATTTTTTGTCGCAATTTTGCTTCGTCAATTAGTAACTTTCCACCATCTAAGTAGTTTGGCGTTGTCGTAATGCCGATTTGAGCTAATTGCGAGAACCCCTCTTCAACCCCATCGACTTTTCGATACAGTGCTAGCCGCATGCTAGAAAGAGCGTTGGATAAAATCGAATCGCCGCGCAAAATGCCGCTTTTCGCTTTTTCTTCCCACTTCTCCGCCTGCTTTTCCGTCAGCTTTTCACGCTGTTCATCCGTCAACGGCTGATAATCACGATAACGCGTTTCTTTTAGCTTTTTATTGATCTCATCAATCGTTTCGTTGTATTTATCGACAAACGATTTAATCGCGTTAAAAATCGCATCGGTATTTGTCGTTGATGTGAGCGTCACCGTCCCCGCATGCGTGTTTTTGAGCGTATATGTTGTCCCGTTGACTGTAAACGTATTTGACGTACGCTCCGTTTCAAGACCGTTAATTGTAAATCGAGCGTTTTGACCACTTGTTTTCCCTGTTAGTTCTAAATTGTTCAGAGCTGCTGTAAAACCAAATGCTTGAAACAGCTCTTGTCCTTCAACGATTTGAATCGATGCACCTGCACCCGTTTGATTTTTATTGATGACTACTTTTTTTGTGACATCATCATAAAATGCATTTACTCCTAAATCCGACTGTTGATTCATTTTATTGATCACTGATTGAAGGGTGTCATTGTTTGGGTCTATATTGATTTCAACATTTTTTGTGCTTCCATTTGGATCTGTTACAGCTAATTTAATTGTTAGCGGGCTGGTCAAATTCAACGGAGTAACTCCTCCGACAATAAACGTAACATCTTTTAACTTTGCATTTGGATCAAACGTATCTAATGTTTGAATTGCGCTTTCTGACGTCCATCTTGCTGCTGTTGCCAATTGTGTAATATTGCTAATTTCCACCGTTTGATTTTGAGCGTTTGGCGTACTTGTTGCCGTTACAACGTTTTCGTTCGAGCTCGTCACTTTTTTTTGCAAAAACGTGCTTTGGCGCATCACACCTTCAAAAATATGCTTATCCAAATCATTCAATAAGCGATTCATATCGCGATACGCATCGCGCTTCCACTCAAGCAATTGCTTCTTCTGTTTTAACTTATCGATCGGCGCACGCTCAACTTTCATTAAATCGCCGACGATTTTATCAATATCCATGCCACTCGCCAAGCCGCCGATACGCATATTATTCATCACTTACCACCTCCTAAATTTTTCGATCGACGATTAATCCAACAAACTTCATCATCGCTGCATACATATCTAACAGTTTTTTCGGCGGAATTTCACGCACAACTTCTTTCGTCCGTTCATCAATAAGTTGAACGTAGTACTCTTTCAAATCTTCATGTACGTTAAACTTTAACGACGTATGGCTCGGCTGTAAAAACTCGTTCATTCCTTTGACAACTTCTTCAAGCTTTTCTTTTGAAATGCGCTCTTCTTCTTGTTTTACCATCATTTGTTGTGAAGTCGTTTGCTCTTGTTTTTGCTGTTCTGCTGGACGCTCTGCCGTTTTTTCATACATATATGTGGAAGAATGAGAAGAAGAAATACGTTCAATCATCACCGTTCGCTCCTTTACATATACGTTCCTATTGTTTATATCGGACGGAGGGAGGAAAATTTGAAGGGAGAAAAGAAAAAACCTCTCGTCTTAGAGAGGTTTCACCACGTCTTTCACCGCCGCAATGACATCGCGGACATCTTCGTCAGTCATTTTCGGAAAAATTGGCAACGTCAACGCTCGCTCGTACCACTGTTCCGCTTTCGGACAAATGCCTTTTGTATAACCGAGCTGCTCGTAGTACGGATGCCAATATACAGGGATGTAATGGACGTGCACACCAATATTTCGTTTGCGTAACTGTTGAAAGATTTGTTTGCGATCGTAGCGCAATTTTTCGGTATGTAGCTGAAGCATGTATAAATGCCAACCGGATTTTGTTTGTTCGAGCTGATACGGAATCGTTACTCCTTCGAGCAGTTGAAACGCCTCGTTATACATCGCGGCGATTTCGCGGCGACGGGCGATATAACGGTCGAGTTTGGCAAGTTGCGATATGCCGAGCGCCGCCTGCAAGTCGGTCATGCGATAGTTATACCCTAAATCGACCATCTCGTAATGCCACTCATCTGCAAATCCTTTGACGATGCCGTGAGAACGAAAACGCAACAACTTTTCGTAATAGCGCTCGTCGTTCGTGACGATGACGCCGCCTTCTCCCGTTGTAATCGGTTTGACTGGATGAAAGCTAAACATCGTCATATGCGCCATCGTTCCGACTTTTCTCCCTTTATACTCTGCACCGAACGAATGCGCCCCGTCTTCAATGACGACGAGGTTGTGTTTTTGCGCAATGTCCATCACCGCGTCCATATCGGCAGGTTGACCTGTAAAATCAACGGGAATAATCGCTTTCGTGCGCGCGGTCACCCGCTTACGTATGTCGCCTGGATCGATGTTGTACGTTCGCTCATCAATATCTGCGAACACCGGCTTCCCGCCGCAATAAAGCACCGCATTCGCCGTCGCTACGAACGTAATCGGCGTCGTAATCACTTCGTCTCCTTCGCTAATCCCCCCCGCAAAACACGCCCCGTGCAAAGCAGCCGTCCCGTTCGCAAAAGCGACCGCATATTTCGTCCCGACGTAGCTTGCCACCTTTTGCTCGAACTGTTCGATTTTCGGACCTTGCGTTAAAAAGGGAGAGCGTAAAACGTCGAGCACCGCTTCGATATCTTCTTCTGTCACCCATTGTTGACCGTACGGCAAAAACGTTTCTCTCCTCTTCATAGCAACACGTCCCAGCTCAATGGTGTTCCTTTTTTCACGTCCGTTTTCACGACTTTTCCTAAAATGACGTCATAATATTTAGGAGACAAGCCGTAGCCCGGACGAATGGCGCGCACATTTTCTTTTGTAAGGACGTCGCCTGCGCGCAAATCTTTCGTCACATACAACGAGCGACGATGGGCAAGCGACGGCTTTTCCGCGTTCGTCGATCCGTAATAAACGTGCCCGATACTTAACCACGCCCGCTCCGTTTCTTGCACGAGCATCGCCATCTCATGTGGTTCTAAAGAGAACGCCGCATCGACCCCGCCTTCTGCCCGCGATGTAGTAAAATGTTTTTCAATCACGGTCGCACCGAGCGCCACAGCTGCCACCGCTGTACCGACTCCGAGCGTATGATCAGACAGTCCAACTTCTACGCCAAACAGCTCGCGCATATGTGGGATCGTTCGCAAATTTGAATGCTCCGGCGTCGCTGGATACGTGCTCGTACATTTTAATAAAATAATTTGATCGTTTCCTTGCGAACGGACAGCTTGCACTGCCTCCTCTAATTCAGCGACCGTCGCCATGCCTGTAGAAATAATAACGGGCTTTCCTGTCGCCGCCACTCTTTTAATTAACGGAATATCCACATTTTCAAAAGAGGCGATTTTATATGCGGGCACATTAAGCGTTTCTAAAAAATCTACCGCGGTCTCATCAAACGGTGAGCTAAACGCAAGCAATCCGCGCTCACGACAGCGCGCAAAAATCGCCTCATGCCACTCCCATGGCGTGTACGCTTCTTTATATAACTCATAAAGCGACCGCCCTTTCCAAAGGCTCGTCTCACTTTCGATAAAAAATTCGCCTGTATGAATATCGAGCGTCATCGTATCAGGTGTATACGTCTGCAGCTTGACCGCATCGACTCCCGCTTCCGCCGCTAAATCCACAATCTTTAACGCTTTTTCAAGCGATCGATTATGGTTGCCCGACATTTCAGCAATAATAAACGGCTTATATCCTTGTCCGATTTTACGCCCACCAATTTCAATCATAAATATCATCCCTCCAATATGCGTCGCACGACCGGATGCATCCTTTCTCTTTTCGTTCCCATAAGCTTTAGCGACCGCTCGCTCATGCGCACGAGTTCCTTCGGCGTCTCTAACGCTCGCTTCATCACTTCCACGTAACGTTCAGTCGTTACATGTTCGTGCCAACCGACGTATTGAATTGCCCCATATGCGGCGACCGCTTCTGTCGCAACTTTTTGATTGTCCGCCACTACTGTTACAAGCGACGGAAGCCCAAGAAAACATCTTTCCCACATCGTCGCCCCGCCAGCGCCAACAGCTAAATCCGCCTTCGCCATCAGCTCGGCGATGTAATCAATTTGACAATGGTAACGAGCGCCCATCTCGCTGCACATACGCTCAATGACATGACGACGCGGATTCGTCGCTCCAACGACAACATCGACATGCATCGGTCGTAACGACCGAAGAGCTCGCAATGCTTTTTCCGTCTCATTCGTCGGATCGCTTCCGCCAAAAAAGACGAGCAAACGGTTCACCTCACCCGTCCGCATACGCACCATTTCTCGCGCTTCAGTAAATTCTTTTCGCAATAAAACGTACTTCGGACCGAGAAGCAACGTGCAATTTGTTGGTACAAGCCGTTCGTAACGCGCATAGCTATTAAGGTAATAGTTTTGATCAAGCAACACGTCGCATACGTGCGGACGATTGGCTAAATCGTCAATGACCATCACATTTTGCACGTACCGTCTTATTTGTTGCTCCCAACGCGCATCAAGCCCGTAATGATCAACGATGCACCAATCGATCCATTCACCCCACGCATCGATCGCCTGAATCGTCGCTTGTGCATCATCTTCTTGCGTACGAGCCGAAGCGATGCGAAAAACGGAAAAACCTCGGCTTTCCACGTATGAACATAAATGTCCTTCTTCTTCTTTCATCGCAAACCGAACGTCACAACGAGCATCGCGAAGCAACTCCGCAAGCGTCAACGTGCGCATCACATGACCTGTACCGATGGCGACTGAGGCATCTGCGCGAATGAGAATGTTCATGCGATCACCTATACAACTGGCTTCTGCTGCACGTGCGCGTTCAGCTTCGCCACTTCTGGATGATCAAGTAAAAATTGAACAACATCTTGCGCACGAACGAGCATGTCTCCTTGAAAATAGTTGGCAACCGCTTGGCAAAGGGCGTAGTCTTCCTCTGTATCTAACGTTACGCGCAAATGAGGATGTTGCATCGTTTTTGGCGCCTCGATAACCTCTTGTTGAAATTGATCTGAAAATTCATACGCATAATACGTCACATGCTCGCGATGGCGGTTCTCTTGTCCATGTGTATGCATATATGTTAAAGCGGCAAACGACACCATTTCAACGACAAACCCACGCGGCAGCTGACCATTGACGATCACGATATCAGCTGGCTTTTTCCTCATCGCTTCGACTATATCGTTAGCGAAATCGTAATCAACGAACGGACAATCCGCAGTTACTCGAATGACGTAGTCTGGTTCGTAACGTTTCGCACATTCGTAATAGCGAGAAAGCACATCTTCTTCTGAGCCACGGAAACACGTTACCCGATGTTGCTCGCACCATTGTACGATCGCATCATCTTGCTCTAACGTTGAAGTAGCAACGATGACATCGTCAATATCGTGCACTTGTTTGCACCGCGATACGACGTAATCTAACACAACTGTATTTCCAAGCGGCATTAACACTTTACCTGGCAAGCGCGACGACCCCATGCGCGCTTGGATGATGATGATTGTTTTCACGACATTCCTCCTTCACATATCAACGATAAAGTCCGTCGAATAGCGAATTTGTCTTTTTTCGTTTTCCGAACGTACGAAAGGATAATCGTTTATATTTTCTCCGATCGACTCTAACAAAAACCAATAAAAGCTATCTAATCCGACTTCTATGCTCAACGTCGATGCGCCACCAAACCGACTATTGCATTCGACAAAGTGAAAATGCCCGCTCTCATCAACAATTACTTGCATTACAACATGCCCATATAATTGTAACTGCTTCGCAACGTTCCGACACATCTGTTCTAGTCTCTCATTTTTTGCTGTTGTCGTTATATGCGATTCACCAGCAACGACATAATCTCTCGTTCGAGCTACTGTTCCTTTCACTTTGCCGCCGCGTTCAACGTATAAGTCTACACTCCACTCTGTCCCTTGAACAAAAGGTTGAAAAATCGGGTTTTCTAGCTGTTTGGCATGCTCGATCGCTTCTTTTTTATTTACATTGACCTTTATTTGTTTCGCACCTGCTCCGTATCGCTCTTTCACAACGTAACGATCAGACGGTACATCTTCAGCTCGTAAAAACGTAGGGATAACAGGAAACTGCTGTTGGCTTAACGTTTCGTAAAAAAGCAACTTATCTATACACACATGAACAGACTGTGGATGCGAAACCTTGACGAAAAGACCGTTTTGCTCTAGCATCGTGCGATGAGAAGCAAAATATAACAGCTCCCCATCGCGCGTCGGAATAATTGAACGAATACGTTGCTGCTGGCACGCTTTTATAAACGACTCGATATGCAATTGATCGAAGCTAGGAAGATGCCAAAATTCATCAACAAAATAGCGACCAATACAGTTCGGATTCATATCTGCCCCGATTAATTTCATCGGCAATCCAGTCTTATTTATAGCTCTTCGCACAGCTTGAAGCAACGGTACTTTCCTCGAAATGCTCGTCACAAGCACGTTCATATGCATATCCTCACTCACTTAATCAGTTCTTCTTCTAATGAAAAAACCGTTTGCTCCGCTTCGTACGCTAGCGACAACTTCGTCTGCATATGATCCCCTATTTCACGCACGATTCGAACCGTTTTCATCCCTAGTCTTTTCGCTGTAACAAAATCTTTATGCGGATTGTCGCCAACGTACACACATTCGTGAAACGGTAAGTTTAAAGATTCCACCATTTTTCGGTACGGTGTTTCACTCGGCTTCCAATGTTCGTCACCAAGGTCTCCGGTAACGACAATACAATCAACGAAACGATCAAGCTCTAGCGCTTTAATTTTCATCCATTGCATCACAGAATGACCGTCCGTAATAATGCCTATTTTTTTATTGGACCGCCGCAAATGAACAAGAAGTTTTCGAGCATCTTCATATAACGAAATCGACGGTTGATGATAACGATACGTGCGAACGAGGGAAGGGATATGCGCTTGAATATGTAGCTGTTCACATACGGCATCAAACACTTTCCCACGCCCGTTTTCTTTCCATTCATGAACAAGCATTTCATAAATACGATCGACGTCGTAAGAAGAAAGAGAAGCGAGGACGCAAGCTACAGCTCGAAACCCAGAACGTACATAATCATGTTCGCAATATAACGTATCGTCGAGGTCAAATATATATGCTTTCGCTTCGATCATATCTGGTCACCACTTATGAAATACTTTCCCCATCTATGCTAACGTTCGAAGAGTCAGTCCTTATTTGTATGGAATGAGGGTAAAGATGTTCAAGATTGCTAATTGATTAATAAACACGTTCGACAATCCGTTGAACTGTACATTTTCTATGAACCTTTTGACACTTTCCTTACCTAGGTTCAAAACAATAAACTTTCCCTCCACATTCTCGGATCAGGATAAAGTAGATTATCTAAAACCATCGCCAAATGTTTTGGTTTGATTCCATCTTTCACCACCTATTTAATCAATTGCTCTTTCTCACGGAAAGCATTTTCCCTCAATAATCGCTTTGTAAAATGAAGGGTTTCGATCTTCTTTTTCCCCCTTAATATCTCCATGTTTTCAGATGCATCAAAATATTGCGGGAAATATAACAAAGCTTTTTGTAAAAGGGTTTCAACAGATGAAATGCCTTTTCCTATCCAATAAGAGGCTACTGCTAAATTGTTGTACACCGCAGCATTTTTGTATTTTTCTACCTCCATCGCACAAATGAAGCATTTATGCGCATTTTCCCATTCATTATTCATCCCATACAAAACACCTTCATAAAAATGTTTACAAAATTGATCATATTCGTTCAATACATTCGATGGAATTTGATTTATGTACTTCAAACCTTCAGTTGGTTCTTCTTTGGCAATACATATGAGAGCAAATGTTAAAAAAATCTCTTTATTTGAGAACCCTTTTTCTTGAAATAAACGAAATAGATAGTCGAAGCTATACTTATTCATGATATATTTAGTTGCCTCGTATGACAAACGATGGTCTGAAGACAAACTCCCTTTGTGAATTCGAACTTGTAATAGTCGTTTTCTCTGAAAGTCCACCTTTTTACCCGATACCAACATACGCAAAAACCAATCATAGTCTTCAGACGTCCTTAAATTAGCATCAAACTTAATATTACGATCAAATTTAATTAAACATGCTCCTGCAAAAAAGTAGTTGCGCTTGAATTCCTCTAATAAAATATTTTCCTTTGTCAAAAACTCCGGAATGTTAAATGATCTTTCTAGAGATTGCCCGTGCGCATCGATTAAATCAAATTCAGACATTACAATGTCTAAGTTTTTAGAGACGATTTCCCTATAAGATTCCTCTAAACGATTCGCGTATTGAATATCATCAGCATTTACCAAACATATATATTCTGCACTAGCACAATCTATAGCTGTATTAATTGCATGGGAAACCCCTTTATTTTCTTTCAGATGCATAACCTTAATCCACGAATGCTGTTGTTCGTATGTTTCTAAAATTTTTTTCGTTCCATCTGTACTTCCATCATTTACAATAATCAATTCGTAGTCTTTAAAAGTTTGTAACAATACACTATCGATAGCTTCCCGTAAGTATTTTTCTCCATTGTACACAGGCATAATGATAGAAATTTTTCTCCTTATCATCTTATTACCCCTTTTTTCGACTAGTTGTGCATACAATTAAACTACTCTCACCTCGCCCCATGAAGACAATTGGCTCTGTTATAGCCGTTTCAGCGAAGTGATAATTTAATCAATGTCGGAGATCATTAAATATTTATAATTCCTGACTAACTATACTCCCCTCACCAGTTCCCGCAACTCCTCGACCGTCAGCCACTCGGTATTCGTATCGCTCGTGTACTTAAACCCTTCTGGCAACGGCTTTCCTTCTTCCACATACTGTTGCGGACACCAAGGAAATTGTGGAACGATTACGTAATAACGATCAAATTCGACCGTATGTCTCGCATCGTCTTCTGTAATCATCGCTTCGTGTAATTTTTCTCCAGGCCGAATGCCGATCATTTCGATATCGGCTTGCGGAGCGATCGCTTTCGCAAGATCGATCACTTTCATACTCGGA
Source organism: Anoxybacillus sp. TBDG-1 (assembly GCF_054815885.1). Lineage (NCBI taxonomy): Bacteria > Bacillati > Bacillota > Bacilli > Caryophanales > Anoxybacillaceae > Anoxybacillus > Anoxybacillus sp. TBDG-1. Next base: position 15,245 of record NZ_JBTZSY010000030.1, on the reverse strand, counting down.
ATTTTCGGCACGAAAATTTCCCCTCCTTGCGCTCGGTATAGCGAGTCAAGGACAAATTGCACTCCTTGCTCTAGCGTAATCCAAAAACGTGTCATACGCTTATCGGTAATCGGGAGCTTTTTTCCTTCCTGCGCTAACTTTTTAAATAACGGAACGACGCTGCCGCGGCTACCAACAACGTTGCCGTATCTGACAACGGCAAAGCGCGTTTGTTTTTGTCCGACGTACGAGTTAGCAGCAACGAACAACTTATCCGATGCTAATTTTGTCGCTCCGTATAAGTTCACAGGGGCAGCTGCCTTATCTGTACTTAAGGCAATCACCTTCTTTACCCCCCGATCGAGCGCCGCTTCAATTACATTTTGCGCTCCATAAATGTTTGTTTTCACTGCTTCAAATGGATTGTATTCACACGCGGGCACTTGCTTCATCGCCGCCGCATGAACGACATAATCAACCCCGTCAAACGCGCGATATAGTCGCTCTTTATCACGCACATCGCCGATGAAAAAACGGAGTCTTGAATCTTGATATTCCCTAACCATTTCATATTGTTTCAGCTCATCGCGGCTAAACACGATAACTTTTCTCACATTACTTTGCAGTACTTTATCGATAAACTTTCTCCCAAACGACCCTGTTCCCCCAGTGACAAGAATCGTTTGATCTGTCAACCATTTCATCATATCTGCTCCTTTGTTTTGAGTTGTCCATCCCGGTTGACTTCAACCCCTTGGAAAATAAAATACCCATCCCCAACTAACGTTATCGTCACCGTATGCGTACCGGCGTTCAACCCTTTCTTTTCAAACAACAGCTGGCGCAAATCGGGAATGAACCATTGTGAAACGGTCGTACTTTGCGCTGAAAATGTTTGTTCATAATTATCGATGCGGATGCGAATGCGCTTGCTGCCGTTTATATGTTGACCGCCGTAGATGCGCAGCGCCGTTCCCTCGAACGTAAACGTAACAGACGCTCCTTTTTGACTCGTCACGTAATACGTTCCTATAACTTGCGGCTGTACATATTTTTTAGCAATTTCAATCTTCCCCGTTTGCCAACCGTCAGAAAAATGAAATTCGTCTGCTGTGCAACCGTAACGTTTCCACATTTCATCACCGACTACCGCATGCATTTGTTCATGAACAATCGGGGATAGCTCGTTGTACATTTCAATACACGTTTTCACGTAGTTTAAAGATAAATGAATGAGCCGTTCCATTTTTTGTTCAATGCTTCCCGTCGCTTTAGATGAACTCATTTCCTCCATCAATACGACCGCCTGTCCTTGGGTGGCGCGAAACATATATGTGCGATAAAAATCGTTTTGAAATAGCTCTTGAAAACGAGCATAATTTTCTTCGAGTAAACGGGGCAGCTGTTTCCATCGTTTTTTATCGGCTGCCGATCCGAGCCGTTCAAGCGTTTCAATAAACCGCACACAAATGCTCATAAACTCGCGCATCGCCTTTTTCATTCGCTTCGTTCGCCACTCGATGCCATCCGTTCGTTCTTCTTCTCCGACATACCAATCCGCAGCGACAACTCGATCGTGCAATCGCTCGCTAATGACTCGTTCTAAAGACATAAACGGCGCACCGGCAATGTCCGCCCCTTTTTTCGTCGTATTGATTACTTCGATATGACTATATAGCTGAATATACTGTTCCATTAACAGACGCATTTGGTTTAACGAACGGTTCGTCATCACTTCGTTTCCTTCGACGTCACGGACGAACAATACGTTTCTTTTTTCTCGCTCTGCCGCCGCATGATCGCCCGTTGCTATTTCATGAGCGTAATATGCATCGTGTAAAAAAGCAAAGTTTTGTCCGACGAGCACGATCGGATTCGCCCCAAGGCGCGCGAAAATTTGCAAGGCAATAATTGCCACAGAAAACGCATCGTCCACAATATCATGAGCCGCGACATCCGTAAAATATGGCGTGACGAAATCTTGCGCCGTTACCGCATGCAACTTCGGACCGCGGTACAATTGCAACGTCTTATAGCCGACGCTCGTCCCGTAAATCATCGGCACATGCACATCGAGCCCCTGCTCGATCATCGATGAAAAAACGGTGTAGTTATGATCTTGAGGGTCGTACGTACATACAGCATCAGGCAAAATTCGTTGCGCCACGAGCGCTTTGTTTGCTGAACCAACAGCGACAATGTATGCCAAGCCACGTTCTTTAATGTAGCGAAGATGGTCGTACTCTTCATGAAGCGACGGACCAGCGGAAACGATAAGCACCGGTTTATGTTCAAAATGCGCTCGTTTCGTAAAAATGTTCGGTGATTTTAGCGTCACGCACAAATTCATCATACTGTTAATAACCCAGTTTTTATTAAACGCCGCTTCAGCAACGTTGCTCATTCGTTTCATCTCTACAACTTCGCGAAACTGCTTCAAAAACTCAGCGTATTGGTCATGAAACAGCTGCTCATAGCTTGGAAGCGAAAAGAAAAACACTTTCGTTTTAAAACTATGGACAAACTCGTGCAAAAACTCGCGTCGATCCATCTCGTCTGTTTCAACATGAATGTGCTCTAAATTTTCAACAGGTAACGAAAGAAGTGAACGATGCGACACATACGTAGTAAACAAATGCACGTTCGGCTCATAAAGCGTAAACGTTTTATGCGGAAACCGCGCCATCACTCTTTCAATATGATAACCAAGACCAACCCCATAAAACAAAATATGCTCACAATTTTCAAGCGCTTCTCGCCAGTGATAAATAAGCGCATCTACTTCACGAAGCGGATCGATCGGGTCGTGAACGTACACATCCCCAACTTGGATCGTTTTCTTCCCTTTTGCCCTGCTTATAATATGATGCGGAAACGGTGGCGCATGTTCAGCGCGCATAACCGTCTCAAGCACATGAGGAAAACGTTGTTGTAACCATTCGACATTTTCTTTACGCACCATTCATTCCTCCAAAATTTATTCCTACTTTCAAATATAGCAAAAAGATGTCATAAACTAAACTGTAGCTGGTAGTTTTGTTTCGAAAAGAAAATAAGCCCCAGATATACTGAAGCTTACTTCCTACCGATTGAACTTAATCGTTCAATCGCCTTTTCATATCCTTCATATGCCGCCTGTTTATAAAAATATATCGCTTTTTCCACCTGTCCTGTGACTTCGTAAAACACACCGAGATTGTAAGACGCTAAAAAACTGCCCGTTCCACGTACACGATCGTATTTCTCCGTTTCACCAATTTCTAAGCAGCGAGTAAAACATCGCTCAATGAATGGAAACAAGTGCGCATATCGATCTATATGACAAAAAATCGCATCCATATAAAACAATCCACATACAAAATGAAAATCTGGTGAATCATTCAGTCTCTCTTGTTCCATCGCGATGAGCTGCAATCCTTTTGCAAACGAACGGGTGGCGATGATTGTATACAAGTAATCAATTACTAAGCTATGACGATACCACGCATGGAGTGAAGCAAGGTGATAACTTTCCTCAAAATACTTCTCCGCCATGTTAAACTGCTGCAATAGTTTGTACTGCTTACCCACTTGATATAAAACATAATCATCGGTTGGATGTTGTTTTAGCTCTTGCAGTAACAAATTCAAGTTCCGTTCTGTTTTATTCGTGTGGACGTATCCATCATGGTACACTTCGACATTAACATTTTTGCGTGGAAACGGAGAATCGACTTGCTCATGAATTCTCCCGCTGTACGTTACCCCTTTAGGAAGCAACCGTGATAAGTAAGATTGGGCATATCGTCGTTCCCCGTTTTGAATAAACTCGTTCACCAGTGTAATACGTCCGATGGTACGCTCATTTGTTTCAATAAAATGTCTGATGATGCTCTTACAGTCGTTTACAATATATTCATCAGCGTCAAGTACAAGATTCCAATCGCACGTGGATTGCATGAGCGCATAGTTGCGTGCAGCTGAAAAGTCGTTCTCCCACTTGAAGTCAAACACATTCGCGCCGAATGAGTAAGCAATATCTTTTGTCGCATCGGTAGAGCCTGTATCGACAACAACGATGTCATCAACGATCTGCTGAACGCTTTGCAAACAGCGAGCTAAATGTTTCTCTTCATTTTTGACAATCATGACTAAAGCTAACGTTTTCAACGTTTCACCTCATAGACAAGTAAAAATTGTTGCAGCGCCTCACGCCAATGACGAAGTGGCTTAAACCCATTTAATCGTAAAGCCATATGGTCAAATACAGAATAGGACGGACGAGCGGCCAGCCGCGGATAATCTTCCGTTCGGCAGCGCTGAACGCGAACATCAACACTTGCTTCCGTAAAAATGGCTTGAGCAAACTCATACCAAGAACATTGACCTGTATTCGATATATGGTACAACCCGTATTTTTCCGTTTGAACAAGCTCATAAATCGAACGCGCTAAATCGACTGCATACGTCGGACAACCATATTGATCATCAACAACAAAAATTTCTTCTTTTTCTTTTGCCAAACGCAACATCGTTTTCACAAAGTTACTTCCATGAGCCCCAAACACCCACGATGTTCGTACAATAAAAAACTTTGAGTGAAAATCGCGCACCATATGTTCACCTGCTAACTTACTTTTTCCATAAACGTTGATCGGATGAGGGCTCGCAAACTCGTCATATGGTTCTTTTTCTTTGCCATCAAACACGTAATCTGTGCTTACATACACGAGCTTCGCACCTACTTTTTCCGCAGCCACAGCGACATTTCTCGTTCCATATGCATTAATTAAAAAAGCTTGTTCTTTTTCCTTTTCCGCTTCGTCAACTTTTGTATATGCAGCCGCATGGACGACGACATGTGGGCGAATATATTCAAGCATACTCATGACTTGTTGGGCATCTGTAATATCGAGCTCGTCTTTTCCGTACCCATACATGTCCCATTCCATTTGTCGAAACCGCTCGACTACCTCCGTACCAAGTTGCCCTCTCGCTCCAGTAACGACAACTCTCCGATTTTTCATGTTCTCTCACCGTATTGTTTTTTATAATACTCCATATATTCCCCAGACTTCATCCGCTTCCACCAATGAGAATGATCCATATACCATTGGATGGTTTCTTCAATCCCTTTATCAAACGTATACTGAGGCTTCCAACCGAGTTCAGTCATTATTTTTGTCGCATCAATCGCATAGCGTCGATCGTGTCCCGGACGATCTGGCACATACTTAATTAATGACTTGGGAACACCGATTTTTTCTACAATAAGGTTCACAATTTCATTGTTTGTTCGTTCATTATTTCCCCCGATATTATACACTTGCCCTTGTCTACCTCTATGGATCACTAGATCAATCGCTGCACAATGGTCATTGACGTGAAGCCAATCACGAATATTTTGACCGTCTCCGTAAATAGGAAGTTCTTTTCCTTCCAATGCGTTTGTAATCATTAAGGGGATCAGCTTCTCGGGAAAATGATATGGTCCATAGTTATTCGAGCAACGTGTAATATTTACGTTTAATCCGTATGTCTCATAATATGCCCTCACAAGCAAATCCGCGCTTGCCTTGCTTGCCGAATAAGGACTGTTCGGGGCTAACGGAGTTTCCTCTGTGAAATATCCCGTTTCTCCTAAGCTTCCATACACTTCATCAGTTGAGATTTGCACATATTTTTGAATACCGTTCACTTTAGCGACATCTAATAACACTTGCGTACCAAGTACATTTGTTTTTACAAAGGCGGCTGGATCCGAAATGCTACGATCCACATGTGATTCCGCAGCAAAATTAACGATAACATCAATATCATATGTTTTCACAACATAATCAACAAGTTGGTCGTTGCAAATATGTCCTTTCACAAATGTATAACGGGCGTTTGTTTGAACATCTTGTAAGCTTTCTAAATTCCCAGCATATGTTAGAAGATCGTAATTTACAATTTTATAATTGTCATACTTATTTAACATATAGCGAATAAAATTGCTGCCAATAAAACCAGCGCCACCAGTCACAAGAATATTCATGACGTTCTCTCCCACGTAAAATTAATATGTGCATCATCCAAAAGCGGAAGGTTTGCATCCTTCTCAGATAAAATCGCTTCCGTCACAGGCCAGTCGATTTTTAATGCTGGATCGTTCCAAAAAATCCCTCGATCAAATTGCGCTGAGTAATACGCATCTACCTTATATTGCACCTCTGTATTCGGCACTAACGTACAAAAGCCGTGTGCGAACCCTTTTGGCACGAAAAGCTGCCTTTTATTATACTCACTTAAAATAAAACTGCGCCACTCCCCAAACGTTGGCGAGCCTTTACGAATGTCTACCACGACATCATAAATCACGCCGCGCGTCACGCGCACAAGCTTTGCTTGCGCTTGTGGATGAAGCTGATAATGTAAGCCGCGTACCGTCCCTGCTTTTACTGAAAGAGAATGGTTATCTTGAACAAATTTTACTGAAATACCTAATTGACTTAAAGTTCGCTCATTGAAGCTCTCCATGAAAAAACCTCGAGCGTCCTCATGCACAATCGGCTCTAGTAAAACAACCTCATCAAAATCCTTTTGTATGACTCGCATGTACGTCACCTTTTTAATTTTTCATGTTTTTATTAAACCATTGCCCGAAATCAACATCTTTCGCTAGTTCGTTTGCCCTTAAATAAGATGCGTGCGTTCCCGCGTCCGTCCACCACCCTTGCAATACGTCATATGTCAATTCATTGCGAGCAATATAAGCATTATTCACATCAGTAATTTCTAATTCCCCACGAGCAGATGGCTTTAATGTACGAATAATATCGAACACTTTGGCATCATACATATAAATGCCTGTTACCGCATAACTACTTCTCGGTTTTTTTGGTTTCTCCTCAATGCTTTTAATTCGTTTTCCATCTAATTCAGGAACACCAAAACGCTCTGGATCGCTCACTTCTTTAATTAAAATTTTTGCGCCCGTTTGTTGTTTTTTAAAGTTTTCTACATACGGGACGATACTGTCGGAAAAGACGTTGTCCCCTAAAATGACCGTCATGAGATCATTACCAACAAACGCTTCACACAACCCAAGCGCCTGTGCAATACCACCTGCCTGATCTTGCACTTTATATGTAAACTGAACATCAAACTCCGAACCGCTTCCAAGCAAATTCACCACATCGCCCATATGCTCACGCCCGGTGACGATCAAAATATCGCTCATTGCCGCTTCTTTTAACTTATAAATGGCATGATAAATCATCGGATATTTGCCAACAGGAAGCAAATGTTTATTTGTCACTTTTGTGAGAGGATACAGACGCGAGCCTGTCCCTCCCGCAAGGATGATGCCTTTCATGCGTGCTCGCCTCCAACGTTCTTTGTGTATAGATTTTGACATAAATCATACACTTTTAATAACTATTTATCGTTTTAACGATTTTCTTCACATCTTCTAAATGCAAAACAGGAGATATTGGTAGACTGACAACTGTCCTATGAATTTCCTCTGTGATTGGTAAGTAGAGATTGTTCCACTCCTTATACGCTCTTTGCTTATGAGGGGGGATTGGATAATGAATTAACGTTTGTATCCCATACTTCTTTAAATGCGTTTGAAATTTCTCACGATGCTCAACTCTAACTACAAACAAGTGCCAAACATGAGAAAGGCGATCTCTGTTCTGAACAATAGGCAAGGTGACTCCGCCATTCTTAATATGTTCCAAATAGTATTCAGCAATGTTTCTTCGTTTTTCATTATCTTCATCTAAATACTTTAGCTTTACTCTCAATATAGCCGCTTGAATTTCGTCTAAACGACTATTACACCCTTTATATAGATTTACATACTTTTCTATCGATCCGTAATTTCTTAACGCTTTCAATTTTTCTGCTAACTGATCGTTATTCGTCGTAATCGCTCCTCCATCACCCAAGGCCCCTAAATTTTTCCCTGGATAGAAACTAAAACCGGCGGCATCGCCTAAATTTCCGACTCTTTTTCCTTCATATAATGCGCCATGTGCCTGTGCTGCATCCTCAATCACCTTTAACTGATACTTCTGTGCAATCTTTTTAATCGCCCTCATATTAGCCACTTGACCATACAAATGCACAACAATAATTGCTTTTGTTCTCTCTGTAATTTTCTCCTCTATTTTTTCTGGATCAATATTGTAGCTCATCATATCTGGTTCTATAAGCACAGGCTTAGCACCAACTAGAGATACCGCTAAAATAGTGGCAATGTACGTATTTGCTGGAACAATAACTTCATCTTTTTCACCAATCCCATATCCTCTCAAAATGAGAGTAAGGGCATCCAATCCATTCGCTACACCAATGGCGTGCTTTGTTTGACAATACTGTGCAAACTCTTTCTCAAAGGATTGTACTTCCTCACCTAATATGTACCATCCCCTATGAATCGTTCGCTCTATCGCTTCTTGAATATCATTTCGATACATTGCATTAAGAGCACGTAAGTCTAAAAAGGGAATCATGTAAAAAACCTACTTTCTATAAAATTACCTCATAAAAATCATACACAACACCACGAGCCCCAAACATTTCTTTTTGCCTCAGCAAACCTGTGTTTAAAAACAAACCATTATTCTCTGTGGAAATACCAAAATCAAAATACTGAGTTTTCCCCTTATAGTGATCGATGATGGAAACGACCACCAGATCGAGTGCTCCCAATTTTCTCCCTAAATCACTACCCGCCATGTACTGCGTATGAACCATCGTTTCGTGTTCGTAAACAACTACACCAGCAAGCATAGTATCTTGAGCATCGTATGCTCCAAATAGCTTAATATTTTCAGGAAATCGTGAATGAAGCAATTTGATTTCCTCAGCAGTATGAGTGGCTTTTGTATGATATTTTTCTGCTAATATCTCATTTAATATCTCCATAAACACTTCAAAATCTTCCGTGTTCTTTACAATTAAATTTTCTTTCTTTGCTCTCATAAAACCTTGTCTTTTACTTTTGGATAGTTTGGTTTCTTTACTTAGATATATAGTTGATGAGATATCCCTTCTAAACAATTTAGCACCATATCTAAACAAAGCATAGAGATCTTCTTGACTAGGAAACTTATGGTATATATAAGGAATAGCCTTATAGACAAATCTTTTCATCTTGTTCGATTTTAAATACGCAATAAGCTCCTCAAAAATACGCATAACTTCAACCATACTTAATTTCTCATCATACAATAATCCCCCAAAAGTTAAGCCACCATGACTAATGATCGTGTCATCATGTTTACTCGCAGGAAGAACAGCTAATAAACGCTGATCCTCGAAAAAGAGTAAAGAAAAGTCTTGAAATCGATCAGCGTGATAATCCATATAATCTCTCAAAAAAAGAAACGTACCGTTTTTACATGAATCCACAAAAACATCCCATTTTTCTTTAAGAGATCTATTGTATTTTATAATATCCATTTTTTTCACCTTCGAATGATACTAGTTAGGATATAAAACTACTCCCAACTGACTAGCTCAGCATATCCAAAACCGTCTCTCCCCATATCGTTTCCATTATAAAACATATAAACTTTGTCACTCCACTCCAATAAACTCGGATAGCTTAACGCTTTGGAGTCCCATCCGCTTTCAGACAGATAAATTCCTATTTTACTATCCTTTCTTTCCCACTTAACACCATCTAAAGATTCAGCATATCCTGCGATATAGTCTCCTTTAGTTGTACCGCGGGTATAAAACATTTTATACATATTACCCACTTTATAAACCCTCGGCCTCCCAATCCTGTATTCATCTCCTTGAACATCGACACATACAAACGAGCGCTTTCTTGTCGCACAAAAGTCAATTCCATCTGAAGATTCAATATACTTTATACGATATTTAGGAAATGGGGTTCCATTAATCATCTCCCATCCATCACCAGCAGCATACCATACTTTAAACACCCCATCCTCATAATGAACAGAATGAATAGCAGCAATATATCTTTCATCATGACCTCGATCCAAAACAGGCACAGAACGAACTCTCCTAAAAGTTTCCCCATCATCAGAACTAATTGCCAAACCACTAAAAGCTAAAAACTTCGACTTTTTCACGATCTGAAAGCCGACATAATACATGTAAATGTCCGCTCCCACCTTTAGAACATCCCCAAGTATAACACCGTTATCATCAAATGTACCCGGCTCGCCGATATCTAGCACAGGCTCCTCGGATATTTTAATAATGTTACTCGGGTTTTGCGCCTCTACATCAACATATCCGATACGACTAACCCCTTCATCATCTCGAAACCCTGCATATATTCGAATTACATCCTTATTTATCAAAATGGGGGTAGGGGTCAAAGCAGAATGCTTTGACCACCATGAGTCTCCTGTAGGTGAATAAATTAATCCTTTTTTCTCCCACTTCATGCGATATCTACTCCTGTACGTTAAAATATTGTAGCGTAGAAATGGCAGATGGCTTTGCTGGGTTTCCCTTATATATTTTCCCCTCTTCTGTGCTTTTTGTAACAACTGCTCCTGCAGCAATGAAACAATCTTTGCCAATTTGTATATTATTCACTAGTGTGCTATTTACCCCTAGAAAGCAATTTTCTCCAATCTCACAATATCCAGATACAACAACATGAGAAGAAAGAAAACAATTGTCCTTAATTACCGATTGATGTCCAATATGATTACCGCTCCAAAGAACAACATTGTCGCCAATTTTAACACCGTATTGTACGACATTATTTTCGAAAATAAAACAATTCTCCCCGATCTCTACATTACGCCATACAAAAGCATGTGTGCTAACGTAAGAAACCGGACGATATCCCTTCTCTTTTGCTTCTTTTAATAATCTTGTCCGCACACGATTAAATTTTGTAAAAGTCACAGCAACAAAAACTTTGTAGTCTGTGGGAGGGTAATGTTTTTCTAAATCCTCAAAAAATACAACAGGTAAGTCAAATAGTTGACTTTTCGTATAAAAATCTTTCTCTACACTAAAAGCAACCACTTCGTATGGAGAATCGTAAGTAAAATATTCATAGGCGATCTCCGCAAATTCTCCGTCACCAATAATCACAATTTTTTCACCATTTTTATTCATTATCATTTCCACCTTTCACTATTTTCAAAAATGTAGCATAATCCCTTATGTAATCATCTTCATCATAGTGCTGACTAGCCAAGACGACTAGAACACAATCCGAAGAAAAATCATAAATTTCCCTCCATATCATGGACTGAATATAAATGCCCCGTGTTTTATCGTTGAGGAAAATCTCTTCTCTCTTTTCTCCATCATCGATAAGTAATGTACATGAGCCGCTTAAACATATAAACACTTGTTCTAGCTTTTTATGAGCATGTTTCCCTCTCACGACGTCTGAACGAGTATTAAAAATATAATATATTCGTTTAATTTCAAAAGGAATGCTTTTGCCACTTTCAATTGCGATCAAGGCACCCCTGGAATCACCTATTTCCTTAAAGCATATTGTTTTATACATTTATTCTCACCTTTCTTCATTCAAAAGAAGCGCCTTTATGCTAAAATTTCATCCATAGCAGCCATCACAATATTTTTTATTTCGGATGCTTGAGCCGATTCTATTCCCTTTGCGTGTTGCATATAGGTAAACAATACTCCTCGCAAATAATTGATATACACTTTCTTCAAAACCTCTCCACTATCAAAAATACCTTTTGTTTTTCCATAATTAATAAGCATATTCCATTCTTTCACACCATTATAGAGCATATCTAATCCCCTAGCATTCTGACCACTATGAATACGAAAATAACTTAATGGTTCAGCGATATATACTCCCTTTCCTTTCTGTAATAGTTTGATCCAGAAAGCTACATCTTGTAAGGCTTGATATTCATATCCTTCAAAAACAGCTATTCCACTTTCAACATCTTTTTTCCTAAACATCACTGTCGTCAATTCTCCAATAACGTTCGAACAATTTTCTAGAATAAAACGAATGAAAGATGTTCCATCTAAAAAAGTATCTTGATCAAATAATTTTTTTGTTGACAATGTACCTATATCAATATTTTTTCCATTTTCATCAATTGTTTGCCGATAGGAGGTAACTAATGATACATCATTGTATTGTAAAAAATATCTTATCATCTTGCTGATTTTTTGAGGGTGAAATAAATCGTCATCCAGTAAAAAGTTTACATATTGACCATTTGCAAGCTGCAAGCATTTATCCACATTATGGTTTTTTAATCTTTTTTCATTCTTGACATATTGAATATTTGGATATTTTTTCACATAGCTTGCGACAACGTTTTCTACACGTTGATCCGTACTATCGTCACATATGATAATTTCAATATTTTCATACGTCTGACGTAAAGCACTATTTAGCGCTTCTTCAAAATAATAAGGGCGGTTATATGCCGGAATTAAAATGCTTACCAATGGTAAAAACTGCTTGTTGTTATTTTCAAAAAATTCACTGTATGCAATAATAAATTTTTTCCTTTCCCTATTAAAATCTTCACCAATCTTGATAATGCCACAATCATGTATGCACCATGGTTGCTGTTGCCGAACGACACCAACTTCGTATCCAGCTAGTAAAAACTCTTGACAATGCGATAAATCATAAAAATGCCACCCCGTAAACAAATCATCACGCCAGCGGATATCATATTGAGTAATCATGATTAGTCCATCGATGGCTTGCACGGGCTCATAGTCTTTATCATTCTCTCTAAATTGTAGTAATTTTATTTTCCCCGTATAGCTATCATACACTTTACCGTAACAAAGTTCGCTTTCCCACCAAACACCATTATTAGGGATGGTCTTAGCTCCAGCTATCCCAATCATCCCCAATTTGTAATGCTTCTCAAAGAGCGAAATAATATCGTGTAAAAAATTTTTATTAACGATAAACACATCTTGATGCAAATACACTTTATACTTTGCATCTGTTTTTTTCATTGCTTCGTTATATCCAGAAGTGATGCTTTTTGCTCCTTCAATGGCTATAATTTCGATTTCGTATCCGTCCGGCACGTGAAGCGATCTCACATAACGGACAGACTCCTCATATAATTGTCGATTGTTAACACAATAAATAAATGCAATTTTTTTATCGTTCATCATTCAAACTCTCCTCTTGCGATCTTCAACAGTTGTAGCACTTGTTCATCTGGTTGTTGAATTTTTTGCAAAAATGTCTCTGCTAGCGCATGTTCTCCATAAGTAAGAAGCACATATCCTAAGTTATATAACGTATCTACGTTCGTCGGCTCTTGCTCATAAGCAAGTTGTAAATACGGTAGGACATGTTCATGCAATCCTCGTTCGAAACATGCGATGGCGATACTTTGAAAAACTTTCACTTTATGAATAATGCTTGTATCCATAATCTCCTTCATGAGTTGCTCATCTATCTCGCCACGGGCAAGTTGGTCAACGAGCGATAGCTTTGTCTCGTCAACATCGACATCAAACTCGAGACGACGCAACAAAAATGTAAGTTGCTGTGCCTTTTTCAATGACTGTTCGTTAATTTCCTCAAACAACTTTCTCACTTCATCATCCGGTTGGCGAATGAATGACAAATATCGATTCGCTAGCTCTTTCTCACCATAGGAGTTCAATACAAAAGCTAAATTGTACAACGTGTCTGTATCATCTTGGCATAACTCAAACGCTGCTTGTAAATAAGGTAAAACGTGTTCATGATAGCCATATGCAAAATTTTCGATCGCAAGTTCATTTAATAATTCAACCGCATGATCCATTCTTTTTATTATATCGATCACTTCGTTAGTAGAAAGACGATGTAACTGTTCTAAAACATGGTGACGGTCTTTTTTACATACAAAAGTGTCAATTAGTTTCCTCATATCCTCATTTTGCTTATAAGCGCGCACAACAAACGATTTTGGTATAAGTAAAGATTGAACGGTCTCTCCATATAATGCTTTCAGATGGTTGACTAATCGATGTTTGTTGTCGTCCTCTGAAACGATCATACCTTTAACAGACATCGATAGCGGATGCCGTTTAAACAAATCATCTAATTGACCTAAGCTATATAAATTCGTACGTTCAAATGGATTACGTCCAGCGATCAATTCTTCAATCACTCGGAAATGCCCTGCATTTTTTACGTTGGCAAGAAACTGTCCATTTGGTTTTAAATGATCAACGACAAAACGAAGAACATGATCATTTAACGTAAGCATACGATTACTGTACAAAATAAGATCAAACATTTGTTTTTTAATTTCACTATCTTCTAAGTCATTTGCTACGTATGCGTACCGTTGTGCTTCTTTTACCGCAAATGCATTTTGTTCTACACCGTACAACGTTGCATGTGGGTACTCTTGTTTCATTTTCAACAACGTTGCTCCTGCACCGCAACCAATGTGTAACACATTGATATGAGTCTTTTCATCCATTTCTATTTGATGAATTAGTTCTGTCTCTATATCATAAGCCCTAACATCAACATTCCATTTTTCTTCGAATTTTTTTTGGTTATCTCGCAACAACTTCAAATAACCGCTATCGTCATCTTTCCATGATACGCTACCATAATGATGAATAAACGTGTCTTTACATAGCATTAAACGATACCCAGCTTGTCTTAAACGAAAAGAGTAATCGTCATCCTCAAAATTTCCTGGGGTAAACCGCTCATCCAGCAGCCCGACTTTATCGATCGCTTCTTTTTTAATGAGCATGCAGAAACCAATCAATTTTAATCGCTCTTCCCATTTATTTGGGTCTAAAACATTATATTGAGAAGCGAACGCATGCATTTCGTCGATCGACGTATAGCTCACTGGAATCGTTGAATGATAAGAAGCGGAATTTGTCACTGGCCCTACCGCTCCAATATCATCAGCGCTATATAAGCAAACTAGCAAGTGGTCAAGCCAATGTTTCGTAACGACGACATCATTATTCAGTAAAAGAATGTTTTCCCCCTTTGCGATTTGTATTCCTTGATTACATCCTTTCGGAAAACCAACGTTTTCATTATTAAAAATCGTTCGTATGTCTGTTTGTTCCTTTAACCACTCAACTGTTCCATCTGTAGAGCAGTTGTCAATCACAATAATTTCATATGTTCCTTCTCTCGTATATTGACGGATGCTTTCAATACACTGTTTTGTATAGTCTAGTTTGTTATGGGTTAGGATAATTACACTTGTTTTCATAGCATTCCCCTTTTTTTCACTTCGGTATTGTCAAAAGTTTTAAATACATACCCTAAGTTTTTATTGATTTTATGCGGT
>NZ_JBTZSY010000003.1:0-115648 GCF_054815885.1 Anoxybacillus sp. TBDG-1 | reverse complement strand
TGTTTTTTGTTTGTTATTCGGAAGTAGCATAACCTGATATGTTTTAATCATTTTCGGTTAGCTCCTTAACCATTCTCTTGGCTTTATTGGCTCTTTTGCCTTGAAGTTTACAGCTAAATACGGTTATTATTTGGACTAAATCTTCTACAAGTTCTTGCTCTTCGGTTTTTTCTGTGTTATCAATTATTTCAATAGTAGTACCATATTTATACCTAAATCCACACGGAGCAACATAAGCTGGTTTTAATCTATTGCTCTTATCCCAATTCCTCAAGGTTTGTTCCGTTCTGCCTATTAGTTTAGCAAACTCGCCTATACTATAATACTTCATCATCATCACCTCTCTATATACAATAATGCCATACTTTTTTTACAATTTGTATATAGAGTTTTACAATTTTTTATAAAAACATTTTAACAGCACTTCACCTCCCTAAACGATTGTTTCCAAATACATTCTCCTTTTATTTGCAATGTGCAAATATTTATGCAAACCATAGACAAGAAAAACTTTGCCTTAAAACAACGGTTTGCAACAGACAGTTGATTTCGCCATACATTCATTCAATAAGCGAATCGAACGAATCACAGTTTCGCGCTCAAACTCGCTCATATGCGAAAGTACTTCTCCCAAATATTCATTCACTTCCGAGTCAATTTTCGCTACAACATATTTTCCTTCTGGCGTTAATGACAAAATGTAAATACGACGATCGTGCGGATAAGGCGTTTTTTTCACTAAATTCATTTTCACAAGCGTTTGAATTTGACGGCTAAACGTCGTAATGTCGATCGCCAAGGCGTCAGCGACTTGCTGCATCGACGGTTCGTTCATGCGACCGATTTCGTATAAAATATGGCTTTGCACGAGCGATAGCTCAACACCGCCAACCGTGCAGCAATTGCGGTCTAACAGCCCAAGCCGTTTCGTCATCGTATGGAATAGTTCGCGAACATTTTCCATTTTCTCACCTCTTGCTTTTATTATACGTTATTATTTGTATTTTGCAAATAAAAAATTGTCGCTTCGTTTTTTCAACAACAAAGACAGAAGCCGATCGACTTCTGTCTTTTGCGTTTATGCAATTTGAAGCGGCATGCTTTCTTTTAAGCCAAGCGTTTGGGCAGCAAGCGTTTGTACATCGCGTAAAAGCGTTTCGTTTTTCATAAGTGATACACCATACGATGGAATCATTTCTTTAATTTTCGCTTCCCATTGTTTCATTTCGTTCGGGAAACATTTTTCAATCACTTCAAGCATGACGTGAACAGCCGTTGACGCGCCTGGCGATGCACCAAGTAAAGCAGCAACTGATCCGTCATGGGCGGCAACAACTTCCGTACCGAATTGAAGCGTACCTTTGCCACCTGCTTCTGTATCTTTAATGACTTGTACACGCTGACCGGCAATAATGACATCCCAATCTTCACTTTTCGCATGCGGGATAAATTCACGCAATTCTTCCATACGCTGTTCTTTTGATAACATCACTTGTTCAATCAAATATTTTGTTAGCGCCATGTTTTTAGCCCCTGCCGCAAGCATCGTTAACACGTTATGTGGCTTGACAGACGTGATTAAATCAAACAGCGATCCGTTCTTTAAAAACTTCGGTGAAAATCCAGCGAATGGTCCGAACAATAACATTTTTTTACCGTCAATAAAACGTGTATCTAAATGAGGAACAGACATCGGCGGAGCGCCAACTTTCGCTTTGCCGTACACTTTCGCATGATGTTGGTCGATAATGTCTTGATTGTTGCACACCATAAATAGCCCGCTTACTGGGAAGCCACCGATTCCTTTTCCTTCAGGGATCCCCGACTTTTGTAATAAATGCAAACTTCCCCCACCCGCGCCGATAAAAACGAACTTCGCTATGTGAACGTCAACTTCCCCAGTCGCTAAATTGCGCACTTTTACTTCCCATAAGTTGTCATTTGTCCGTTTCATATCTTCCACATGATGTTTATAATACAAATTCACATGCTTATGTTCTAAATGTTCAAATAACATGCGCGTTAAAGCGCCAAAATTCACATCTGTACCTGACTCGATGTGCGTTGCGGCAATCGGTTCGGTGACGATTCGGTCTTCCATCATCAGCGGAATCCATTCTTTTAATTTTTGTGGATCATCAGAAAATTCCATGCCCTTAAACAAAGGATGAGCCGCCATTTGTTCAAAGCGCTTCTTCAAAAATGCGACGTTTTCTTCCCCTTGTACGAAACTCATATGTGGGATTGGCATAATAAATTGTTTCGGATCACGGATGCGTTTGTTTTGAACGAGATAAGACCAGAATTGCAATGACTCTTGAAACTGCTCATTAATTTTAATCGCTTTGCTTATATCAATTGATCCATCCGCTTTTTCAACTGTGTAGTTTAGTTCACAAAGTGCGGCATGACCCGTTCCGGCATTGTTCCATTCATTCGAGCTTTCTTCTGCTGGTTGGTCAAGTCGTTCAAATACAGTGATCTCCCACTCTGGTGCTAGCTCTTTCAACAACGTCCCTAATGTCGCACTCATAATCCCCGCGCCAATTAAAATGACATCTGTCTTCATTGTAGACCCCCTAAATGTTCCCGTCGATTCGACTAAAAATTTCTCCATATTTATTATAACACATTTCAATTATAGTATGTCACTATTATTCTTCATTTTACAAACGTGCGTATATGGTTAAATAAAAACGAATGCAGTTACATATTTTCGACAAAAAGAAACAATATTCTTTTTTTAATGATTTTACAAAATGATTTGATATTTTGCTAGTTTTATTTATAAAAAAACGAACAAGGCTGCCCTTGTTCGGTTTACTCAGCTTGCACTTCTTGCGTCCGAATAAATTGATCATAAAATGCAGCAAGCGATGTGTAGACGTACGGAACGAGCCATAAAAGTCCGATCCCGAACGTTACAATAGAGAGAAGTCCCCAGCCGATAAAACTCAAATATAATAAAAATAATTTCCCTTTATACCCTTTCATTCGTTTTTTACTTTCGCTAATCGCTTGCAGTGAACCATATTCTGGATGGTCTTTTAATAAAAAGAATGTTTGTGAGTAAGATAACGTTTTAATGATTCCGGGGATAATAAGTAGTAAACTCCATAAAAATACAAAAATACCAAACAAAATAGACGTACCAATGAGTTTTAATGATAGCTTTCCATTTTTATATACCGTAAACATCGGGGAGATCCGAACAGGTTCATGGCGATACGCATCCAAAAACACCCAATACAAGACCACACTAAACGGAATGAGTGCAAATGAAATAATCATACTGACAATCGAAGCGGATACGGGCACGTTTTCTTGTTCAATCCATATATCCCATCCTCCACTTAATCCAATTTCAACTACCATCGGGAAAATAATTGTTACAACCGCATAAACAAGCATAAGAAGTACCGCACTGCCCCATTTTCCTCTCAACGCTTCCCTTGCTTCACGCCTTAATGATGATAATGTCATATGATGAAACCTCCCTTTGCATAATAATGCCTACACATATATTGTATGGTATCCATGTTCATTGTAGCATATATTCTAACTTTTTTATCCAAAAACAAATGAATAATCCTTATTTTTTGTATATAATGGATGCAGCAAACAGATTGGGGGAAAACAAATGAAAAGCATTAAACCTGGTCGTGGACCATCGATACAGGGGTTCGTTGGAAGCATTTTCTCGATTATTTTTGGTGTTTTCTGGACATTTATGACCCTTTCTATGACGCGAGATTCGCCGTTTCCAGGGACACAAATTTTTCCTCTTTTCGGACTCATTTTTATTGGTCTTAGTATTTTTCAGGCAGTTTATCATTATAAAAACGCCACAGGAAAAGAACGGATGTCCATCGTTGATATCGTTGATGAAAGTGAAGAAAAAGATCCGCTAAACACTCACTTTCGTCGTAACGGAGGAGAAAAATTTTGTCCGTATTGTGGAACAACCGTACAAACAAACTTTCAATTTTGTCCATCTTGTGGGAAATGATTATAAAACCCGAGCATGTCGCTCGGGTTTAATGTCCAATCGTTTGTTCAAGACCGCCCGGCTTGTTATACAGTGCAAGGCGATTTACAAGTGTTTCGCATGCTTCACTTAAACCGATGACATGGGCTTCAATGCCATTTTGATGCATTTTCAGCACGACGCGATCGATTGCATGTACGCCCGTTTCATCTTTAATACGTGCTTTCGCTAAGTTAATGTTTACTTTTTTTACATTATCACTGTAATGAAATGAACGGACAAAATCGTTTGCCGAAGCAAAAAATAGTGTTCCCTCTACGTCGTATATCGCCACATCGCCTTTCATCGTTTTTGTTACTTTCACTTTTGACATGTCTGCCGCAAAAAATAAAGCACTTAAAACAATTCCGACGATCACGCCAATCGCTAAGTTATGCGTGATTACCACCGTGGCAACAGTTAAAATCATGACAAAAGCATCCGCTCTCGGCACTTTTGCTAGTCGTTGAAGCGAACCCCAATCAAACGTACTAATAGATACCATAATCATAACTGCAACGAGTGCCGCAAGCGGAATTGCAATAACAAGACGGTTCAACGCAACGATGAGCACCATTAAAAACACACCAGCAACCAAGGTAGAGAGACGGCCGCGTCCGCCAGATTTGACATTAATAACCGATTGTCCAATCATTGCGCAACCTGCCATACCGCCAAAAAAGCCGGTAATAATATTAGCGATCCCTTGTCCGCGTGACTCTTTATTTTTATCGCTTTCTGAATCCGTCAAATCATCGACAATTTGCGCAGTCAAAAGAGATTCAATTAATCCAACGAGCGCAAGTGATAAGGAATATGGAAAAATGATGGTAAGCGTTTCAAGCGTCAATGGCACATTTGGGATAAAAAAACTTGGCAACGTTGCTGAAATTTCTCCCATGTCCCCTACTGTACGCACATCAAGTTTAGCTACGAAAGCAATTGCTGTAATGACAACAATCGCAACAAGAGGAGATGGAACAGCCGTTGTCATGCGCGGAAACACGTAAATAATGAATAAGCCAAGCGCAACAAGCGCGTACATTATCCAAGATTCACCTTGAAAATGCGGCAGTTGAGCTGCAAAAATTAAAATCGCAAGTGCATTAACAAAACCGACAATCACTGGACGTGGAATAAATTTTATTAAATTTCCGACCCGAAGTATTCCTAAAACAATTTGAATAACTCCTGTCAAGATCGTTGCTGCAAGCATATATTGAACTCCATGTTCTGCCACTAAATTGACGAGAATAAGCGCCATCGCTCCCGTTGCAGCTGAAACCATTCCAGATCTTCCACCGACAAAAGCGATAACGACAGCAATACAAAACGAAGCGTATAAACCAACCATTGGATCGACACCTAGAATAATTGAAAAAGCAATTGCTTCTGGAATAAGTGCAAGCGCAACAACAAGCCCTGCCAGTACATCTCCTCGAACGTTTCCAAACCATTCTTGTTTCCAACTATTAAACATACAACCCCTCTTTCCTTGTTATATTGCTTCTCCCATAGAGAAGCCGTTCCGAACATAACAAAGCGATTATACATAACAACGTTCATATACTCAACCTTGCGCACAATAAAAAAAAGCGCTATAAACATATACATATCAAGTAGGAAAGCGGTACCAAAAATTTTTTTGAAAAACCTTTCTTAACAAGGTATAATGAATAAAAAACGATTGCGAGGTTAAAACAATGA
Source organism: Anoxybacillus sp. TBDG-1 (assembly GCF_054815885.1). Lineage (NCBI taxonomy): Bacteria > Bacillati > Bacillota > Bacilli > Caryophanales > Anoxybacillaceae > Anoxybacillus > Anoxybacillus sp. TBDG-1. The sequence goes on along the minus strand of NZ_JBTZSY010000003.1, from coordinate 109,914 downwards.
AACGTATTTTATTAGCATCAGACGGATCAGAGCATGCTTTACGCGCAGCCAAAAAAGCGATTGAATTTTGTTTATATATAAAAGATGCAATGATTACAGTTGTGTACGTCATTAATACGACGACAGCGAAAACAGATGTATTGTTAGAAGGAAATGCGGAAGAACGTGAAGCAATGCGTAAAAAACGGTTAGCTTCAACCGAGTCGTTGCTGAAAGAAGCAAATATTCCGTACGAGATTCGTATGTTAAAAGGGGAACCAGGGCCAGCTATTGTGGAATTTGCAAATGCTCATCCTTTTGACCTCGTCGTTGTCGGTAGCCGTGGATTAAATACGTTACAAGAAATGGTGCTAGGGAGCGTTAGCCATAAAATTGCAAAACGAGTGGAAGCACCCGTATTAATCGTCAAATAAAAAAGTTCGGCAATCGCCGAACTTTTTTGCTGATTTTTCCTTATTGTTAAACGTATGAACCATATCACTCCGAAAACAAATAAAGCAATCATTCCAAGCATGACGAGTTGAAAAATAATGTCCCCAATGTACATGAAATCACCTCTTTTTATTTCCATTGTACATTATTTTTCATATACGAGCCATGTCGGTTGATTAATTTTCGCTGACAAATTTACAATCTTTGTTTTTACGCGACTTGCTTCTTCTCCTTGAAGCGGAATCGGTTGATAATTGTTTCGTGTCGTCACAGACGAGATGCGGAATGGGATAATGCGAATTGTTGTTTTTGGTTGTTTTATGCCGCTTGCGAAATAAAATGTTTGTTGATAAACGAACGTATCTTTATCGCTCGGATTTTTGTTGCCTCCAAACATAAAGTTGCCTAAGCTATAAACAATTATTTTTCCCTTATATTGTTCAATACCTTGAATGACATGCGGATGATGACCTACAACAAGATCTGCTCCACTGTCGATCGCAAATCTTCCTAACGCTTTTTGCGTAGGATTTGGTACATAGCTTCGCTCTTCGCCCCAATGAAAATGAACGAGAATAATTTGTGCCCCTTGCTTTTGTAATGAACGTATGTCGTTTGTGATTTGCTTGCGTACCGCTGTCGTATCGCTCCAACCTTTATAGCCGAGCGTTCCAATTTTCACTCCTTTGACTGTTTTTACAAGCGGTATGCCGTTTCCAAAATAACCGATGTTCGCTCGTTTTAACGTCGCAATCGTATCCGTATATCCCTTTTGTCCATAGTCGAACGTATGATTATTGGCAAGATTCACCCCTTCAATGCTCGCGCGCGTTAAAATATCGACATACGACGGATCGCCTCGAAACCGAAACTTCTTCTCTGCTTTTTGCGTGGCTGTCGTTAACGTCGTTTCCAAATTAACTGTTGTAAAATCATCTTGTTTAAAAATGGGCTCGATATATTTAGTAAAAAAAGCAAGACCGTTTTTTTTCGCCTCATGATCAAATGAATAAGCATAGCCATAATTTTCATCACGACCGAGCGTGACATCGCCAGCAACGCTTAATGTAATGCTCGTTTCCCCTTGTGCCCAAGCTGGGCGGGCGAATAAAAATAGACAAACGCCTAAACATATACATATGCTTCTCATGTCTCCTACTCCCCCTTTTATGTATATCATTCTTTTTCTACGCATGGGTTAGAAATCCTTTTTTTATTTTATTTGTTGATTATTTAGAACATAGTTTTATAAAAATATATAAAAAATGATCGTAGATGTTGTTGCGATTGCTATGCCGATAAGCGTTTCGTATGGAAGCAATGTTAGTCTTTCTTTCGTTGACATATGTATACTGGCTGCAGTAATATGAAAAAAGCTACCGTGCGGTAAATGATCGAGCACTGTTGCGCCCGCATGCACCATGGCCGCTCCGGCAAGCGATGAAACACCAGCTTCAATTAATGTTTCTCCAAACACGTGGCTCGCGATGGCTGTGCCTGCTGTTGTTGATGCGGTAACACCTGATAATAGCGCACCGGCAAGAGGGGCGATCACATATGGAGAAAAACCAAACGATTCAAGCGTAAGCATAAACGTTTGATGTAACGATGAATTTGCAATCACCCCCGCTAACGTTCCTGTGCCAACAAGCATAAAAACAACGCCGCTCATTTTTTCCATCCCTACACGTAAAAAGACGTTTAGCTCACTCATTTTATTCATAACCATTACGCCAATTAATGCGCCGACCGGTAAAGCAATAAGTGGATCAATTGACACCCCTAAAAGCGGACGAGACAATAAAAGAATGATCGCAACACTAGGAGCAACGATCGCCTTTTGCCATGAAAGTGTTTCTTTTTCAACTGTTTCGACTTCTAATATATGTCCCATATCATGATCGCGCCGCCATCGCTTGGCGAGTTGATACGTCACAAAAAGACCGACAATAGCTGGTACGATGCCTGCGATCATAAGTGAAGAAAGGGGCACATGAAACGCCTCCGCTGCGGTGATCGTGTTTGGGTTAGGTGAAATGATATTCCCTGCTTTTCCCCCACCAATTAATGCGAGCAATATCGCAAAACGCGAAATTTCAAGCCGATGCGCAATAGCAAGCGCAACAGGGGCAATTGTCATAATGGCAACATCAACAAACACCCCACAAGCTGTTAAAACCATTGCTGTACAACATAACGCAAATAGCGCATATTTTTCCCCACACGCTCGCACAAGCTTTTCCGCAATTGCCACAGCCGCTCCCGATTCCATCAATACACCAGCAAGCACACCCGCAGCTAAAATGCGCAAAATAGACGGAGTCATCTCTTTTGCCCCATTAATCATCAAATAAACTGCCCCATCGATGGAAGCACCACCAAGTAAAGCACCAATAAACGCTCCGCACATCATTCCATACCCTACTGGAACGTTTCGTAAAATAAGAACAACAGCTAACAAAAAAGCGATTATTGCTCCAAATGTGCTCACTTTCATTCCCCCAAACATGTCATTTATAAATGTTAACGACTTTTTTTGTAAATATATCATAAAACAATATCAATGATGTGTAAAAATTCTAAAAAATACATACATACGTATTGCTACACATATATGATTGTAGTACTTTTGAAATAGTCTTTTTGTTGGAGGTGACATATGTGTTGTCAAGTGTAACTGGACGCTTTTTACTTACTTCTGTTGGAACAGGCATTGCAATGGGGCTTGCCTTTCCGATCATTGCTAGTTTTTTTACGGTATATAAACATCCGTCATACGCTACATATTTTACACTTCTTTGTATTGGAGCTGGTATCATCGTCGGACTGATTAGTTTTTTTATCGGAAAAGTGACATTCATTCGAGCGATGAAAGAGATGAACAAACAGTTCGAAACCATTGTACAAAATGGAGATTTTACATCTCGACTTGCCTTAAAGAGCAATGACGAAATCGGACGTATCGTTGCTAACTTTAACGTCGTATTAGATACGCTCGCCACGATGATTTGGCGTATCCAACACGAAGCCCATGAGCTTGATGGAATCATTTCTACCGTCTATCAAGATATTCGCCATTTAAGTAATCAACTTGGACATATTTCATCTGCAACGAAAAACATGTCTGGAAACGTCGAAGAAACAGCAGCGTTTGCTGAGCAAATGTCTGCTACATCAAAAGAGATTGAAAACGCTGTTCAACAAATGATTTACAAAATGAAAGAGGGCGAACAAAGCGCTTCAACTATTCGCCAACAAGCTATGAAAATTGACCATACCGTCACATCATCATCGGAAAAGGCAGTCAAACTGTTAACAGAAACGAAAACAAGATTAGAAAAAGCGATTGAAGCTTCACATGTTGTAACAGATATTGAACTATTTACAAATACGATTATGAATATTGCAAAACAAACAAATTTATTAGCCCTCAATGCTTCGATTGAAGCTTCTCGCGTTGGAGAACAAGGAAGAGGTTTTGCTGTCGTTGCAGAAGAAATTCGTAAATTAGCTGAACAATCACAACAAGCGGTTGAAAATATTCAACATGTCGCCAAACAGTTGACATCTGCTGTAGAGCAGCTGTCAACAAGCGCTTCAGCTGTAGTATTATACGTTTCAACAGACGTCCAACGCGATTATGAACAAATGAAAAATGTTACAAAACAATATGAACAAACCGCCTCCTTTATCGAACATGTTGTCGCTCAATTCAGCCGCACAGCTACCGAGTTAAATCGTGCTTTACATGAAATGATTACTTCTATTCATGAAGTGTCTACAGCCACAGCAAATAGTGCTCGAGAAGTAAATGAACTATCTAGCCGATTAATCGAAACAAATGAGGTTATTGAACAAATAGCAACATCTGCTTCAAAATCAGAGTATATTTCGAATGAAATGAAACGAGCCATCCGACAATTTTCTGTATAAAAAGATAAAAAAGGTGCCCAGTTGGACACCTTTTTCTTATAATGAAATGGTACGTTGAAACGTATCAAATTGCTCTGTAATCTTTTTCTCTGGGGTAGCTGTCAATAAGCTAACGATAATGATCGCAACAAAGCTTGCAATAAAGCCTGGTACCATTTCGTACATGACGCTTGCGTATGAAGAGTTCGCCCAAACGATAACAGTCGTTGCACCCGCAATCATCCCTGCAAGCGCTCCCCATTTTGTCATACGACGCCAATATAGGCTTAATATAATGACAGGACCAAACGAAGCACCAAATCCAGCCCATGCATAACCAACGAGATTTAAAATCGTATTGTTTTGCTCGTATGCTAGTATTAAAGCAACAATAGCAACAAGCAACACCGATAAACGACCGACAAATACAAGCTCTTTATCGGACGCTGAGCGACGGAATAAAATTTTATATAAATCTTCCGTTAGCGAGCTTGATGTCACAAGTAATTGCGATGAAATCGTGCTCATAATTGCCGCTAAAATGGCTGCAAGTAAAAATCCTGTAATAAGCGGATGGAATAAAATTTCACCAAGTTTAATAAATACCGTTTCTGGATCTTCTAACGTCATACCGGCTTGTTTAAAGTAAGCGATTCCAAAAAGACCTGTTAACATCGCGCCAACAGACGAAAAGATCATCCATCCCATCCCGATACGACGCGCTTGTTTCATCTCTTTGACCGATGAAATCGCCATAAAGCGAACGATAATGTGTGGCTGTCCGAAATAACCAAGCCCCCATGCAAATAAGGAAATGATACCGACGACGCTTGTCCCTTTAAACAAATCGAGCAAATTCGGATCGATGTCGCGAATCGTTGTTGTTGTCTCTGTTAATCCCCCTGTATGCATAAGCGTCACAACAGGGACGAGAATAAGTGCAATAAACATGATGAGACCTTGTACAAAATCTGTCCAACTAACCGCTAAAAATCCCCCAAACAACGTGTATGCAACGACAACGCCTGCGACAATCCATAGCCCTGTATGATAATCTGTACCGAACGAGTTTTTAAACATAACCCCGCCAGAGACGAGACCAGAAGAAACGTAAAACGTAAAGAAAATCATAATCACGAATCCGGAGACGAGACGCAATAGCTTCGATGTATCACCAAAACGATTTTCTAAAAATGACGGAATTGTAATCGAATCGTTCGCCACTTCCGTATATACCCGTAAGCGTGGCGCAACATATAGCCAGTTCGCATATGCACCAAGGGCTAATCCGATGACAATCCATGAAGCGCTTAACCCTTGCGCATACATGGCACCAGGTAAACCGAGAAGCAACCAACCGCTCATGTCGGACGCCCCGGCGCTTAACGCCGTCACCGCTGGTCCGAGCGTTCGTCCACCTAACATATAATCGGACAAGTTCGATGTCCGCTTATACGCCCAATACCCGATAAGCAACATCCCAATTAAATACGTCACAACTGATGCAATAACCAAAGTAATCTCCCCTTCCCTTGTTGTCGATAAAACCCCTTTGTAACTATCATTATACTAAAATATGTTCACAATTTGTACAAAAAATTATTTTCCAAAAAACCCTTTGAATGCGAACGCCACGTTTTGTGGACGTTCTGCTAGCCGACGCATAAAATAACCGAACCAGTCATTTCCGAACGGAACGTATACACGCATCGTATATCCTTCTTTTGCTAACTGTCGTTGCATATCTGTCCGAAAACCATACAACATTTGAAACTCAAATTGATTACGCGAAATGTTATTTTCTTCTACAAATTTTTTTACTTTTTCGATAATATGATGGTCGTGTGTAGCAATTGCTGTATAACTTCCGCTTAATAAATGAAGTCGAATAATATTCATATAGTTTTCATCAATTTGTTGTTTATCTTGAAACGCCACTTCTGGCGGCTCTTTATACGCCCCTTTCACCAAACGAAGCGATACTCCTTTCAAATCTTTTACATCTTGTTCAGCGCGATATAAATAGGCTTGAATGACAGTTCCAACGTTGTCGTACGTGCGGCGAAGTTCATGTAATAAATCGAGCGTCGCTTGGCAATGTCCTGAATCTTCCATATCGATGCGCACAAAATTGTTGTACCGTTTTGCCGTTTCAACAATTTGACGCATATTGTTTAAACAAAAATCAAAATCAATATCGAGCCCAAGTTGTGTCAACTTGACAGATAAATTGCTATGGACGCCTGCGCGATAAATCGCTTCTAACGTGCGAATATTATATTGTGTCGCTTCAAGGGCTTCTTCGCGGCTTGAAACAAACTCTCCTAAATGATCAAGTGTACAAACGAGCCCTTTTTCGTTTAGTTCACGCACTTTTTTGATAGCGCTTTCAATCGTCTCCCCTGCAACGACTTGGGAAGCTCCGAAACGGAGCCCCCATTTTTTCGCAGCCTGATTTAGCATTTTACTTTGCGAAGCATATAGAAAGATGTTTTTCGATAGTTGTGCGAGCATGTTGTTCACCTCTTTTAAATGTTAAAACATTTCGCTAACCGTTTTTGCTTGCATATGGAGCAATAAATAGTCCGGACCGCCTGCTTTAGAATCTGTTCCTGACATGTTAAACCCACCAAACGGATGATAGCCGACAATCGCACCTGTGCAACCGCGATTGAAATATAAATTCCCAACATGAAACTGTTCACGCGCTTTTTCTAAATGAGCACGATTGTTTGAAATGACTGCCCCTGTTAATCCGTAATCTGTATTGTTCGCCACGTCAAGCGCTTCATCAAACGTACGCACTTTCGTAAACGCAACGATCGGACCAAAAATTTCTTCTTGCATAATTCGGGCAGTTGGTGCGACGTCTGCAAAAATTGTCGGTTCGATAAAAAATCCTTGTGAATCGTCTCCTTTCCCACCCGTCATGAGTCTCCCTTCTTGCTTGCCAATTTCGATATAGCCCATAATTTTATCGTACGATACTTGATCAATGACCGGTCCCATAAATGTGCTTTGCTCTTTTGGATTGCCAACTTTTAATTGTTTTGTTAGCTCGACAACACGCGCAAGCACTTCATCGTATACATCTTCAAGCACGATCGCTCGCGAGCATGCGGAACATTTTTGCCCTGAAAAACCGAATGCAGAAGCGACAATTGACTGTGCTGCTAATTCAAGGTCAGCATCCTTGTCAACGATAATCGCATCTTTTCCACCCATTTCCGCAATAACACGCTTCAACCATTTTTGACCAGGTTGAACAATTGCAGCACGCTCGTAAATGCGGCAGCCAACGGCGCGTGATCCTGTAAACGAAATAAAGCGCGTTTGCGGATGTTCGACGATATATTCCCCTACTTCTGCTTCCCCGCCCGGCAAATAATTTAATACCCCTTTTGGAAGACCGGCTTCTTCCATGAGCTCAACAAATTTTGCAGCGACAATTGGCGCACGATCAGATGGACGTAAAATAACCGTGTTGCCTGTCACAATAGCAGCCACCGTCGTTCCAGCCATAATCGCAAGCGGAAAGTTAAATGGCGAAATAATTAAACCGACACCAAGCGGCACGTAAAAAAATCGGTTCGCTTCACCCGGACGACTCAATACGGGCACACCTTCCGAAAGAGAAATCATTTGCCGAGCGTAATACTCTAAAAAATCAATCGCTTCTGCCGTATCAGCATCTGCTTCTTTCCACGGCTTACCGACTTCTTTCACTAGCCATGCGGAAAATTCATGTTTTCTTCTTCTTAACATCGCTGCGGCACGAAGTAACACATCGGCACGTGCCTGTGGTGACACGCGCTTCCACGTTTCAAACGCAGAAAGTGCAGCAGACATCGCTTCATCAGCAAGCGCTTTCGTCGCTTTCGACACAACGCCAACGACTTGTTGTTTATTGGCTGGATTCGTCGACACCACCTTTTCTTCGGTGATGACTCGCCTTTCCCCGATGATGAGGGGATACTCTTGTCCAAGTTGCGTTTCGACGTAAGCAAGCGCTTTCCGAAACGCTTCCGATTCATGTTCAAGAGCAAAGTTTGTAAATGGTTCATGTTTGTATGGTACTGTCACATGCATCGATCCTTTCACGAATTTGTCACATATTCTACGATTCATTATAATTTATACTTTCTGAAAATTGTTTGTCGTCTACATATAATCATTTCTACTTATTTTTGTTGTTCATCCACAACATCTTCCTTATATTTGTATAAAAGGAGATCAATATACAACATCATTCGTTGTTCAAAATCATGAAGCGGTAGATTTGTAATTGCCTGCATGCGCTTTAGTCGATAATGCAACGTGTTGGGATGAATGTATAAACTTTCGGCTGTTTGCTTTATATTGCAGTCATGTTGAATGTATGCACGAAGCGTGTGCAAAAAGTCCGTCCCGTGTTGTTCGTCGTGCTTTTTTAGTTTTGCTAATGCTTCGTTTGTATAGCGACGTTGTTTGTATTGTTCGTATATGAATGGAATGATGCGATAAATCCCTAAATCACCGTAAGCATGTGGTAAACACTCATCTATATGTCTTTTCAAATGGATCACTTCGATCGCTTCTTTGTAGCTATCACGCAGTCTTTGAAATCCACTATATTCATTGCCAATACCAACAATAACGTCACGATCCATATCACAACGAAAGTCCTGTTGTAATTTTGTAATTATCATTTTTAACACATCAATCGGTCGTTGTGTAGTCGTCCCTCCGACAATGAGTAAAAATGGGTGATGATGTTCGATAAAAAAAATTGGGGCATGTATTGTTCTTGTTATAAACGTCATGTATTGACGAATATCATCTTTCTTTTCATTCTTCTGAACATATAAAGCGGAAACAACAAATGACGAAGGGAGCGTCACACCAAGTAGCTGGGCTTCCATTTGAACATCACGTTCACTTATGTCACGATATTGAATAAAACGGAGAAAGAGATCATTGATTTCTTCTTGACGTTTATAACGTTTTCCCATTTGTTCATGTAACATATGTGCCGCTTCTTTTGCTACGTCTTCGATTCGTTTTCGCTGTTCCTCTGTCAAATCGTGAAACGCAGCTTGCACCCAAAGATAGCCATACACTTTCTCTCCATGCTTTAAACAAACGACCGCGCGAGCACCAAGATCAATATCGGGAAGTGGAGGGATGCTAACAACTCCGTCTGCCTGTTCAATTTTTTTCATCCATCCATGTTCGTGTAAATATTGAAAGACGTGGGCAGCCGCCCTTTTACTTAAAATCGTGCGCATGCGTACTTCGTCCGTTTGATCATGATGACCGCTATATGCAAGCAATTCAAAATCGCGTGATTCAATCGTTACTGGACGCTGCAATTCAAAAAATAATTGATCAACTAATTTATGCAATGAAATCCCCTCCTTACTTTTATTATGCGTGATCGAGCATGCGAAAAAAAGACTTCGGGCTGTCCCGAAGTCTTTTGTCATTAACGTTTTCCTTTTACATAAGGCGTACCGAGCGCTTTTGGCGCATCTGCTCGTCCGATAAAGCCAGTTAGCGCTAAAATCGTTAAGGCATACGGTAAAATGAGCAAATAAACAGTCGGTACGTTTTTTAAAAACGGAATGGTTTGCCCAACGATACTTAAGCTTTGTGCAAATCCAAAGAAAAGGGCCGCTCCCATTGCACCAAGCGGATGCCATTTTCCGAAAATCATCGCAGCGAGCGCCATAAATCCTTGACCAGAAATTGTCGCATGGCTAAAATCGCGTGAAATGATTGTTGCATAAATGGAACCGCCAATTCCCGCGAGTGCACCACTTAACATCACCGCGATATAACGCATTTTCGCTACGTTAATTCCCATTGTATCCGCCGCCATCGGATGTTCCCCAACCGCGCGAAGACGAAGACCAAACGGCGTTTTGTAAATGACGTACCATACAACAAACGCGAGTACAATCGCTAAATAAGATGGCAAATATCCGTTTGAAAATAAAATCGGACCGATGACTGGAATTTTGCTTAAAATCGGAATATCGATTTTATCGAATCCAACTTGCACTTGATCTGTTTGGCCTTTTCCATACCACATTTTCACAAGGAATAACGATAATCCTAACGCTAGAAAGTTGATAGCTACCCCACTAACAACTTGATCGGCACGAAGCGAAATGGCTGCCACTGCATGCATAAGCGAGAAAATAGAAGCAACAACCATCGCAACAAGTATGGCGAGCCACGGTGTTAATTCGCCAAATTGATCGGCAAACGTTAAGTTAAACACTACACCGGTAAACGCACCGATGACCATCAACCCTTCTAATCCGATATTTACAACACCGGAGCGTTCACTAAATACGCCACCGAGCGCCGTAAAAATGAGCGGTGCCGCAAAGAAAATCGCGGAAGGAATAATAATTTCAAGGATGTGTAACATTTATTTTCCCTCCTTTTTGAAGCGCGTAAGCACAAGACGAATTAAGTAGCTTGAAGCCACGAAGAAAATAATTAACGCAATGACGATGTCAACAAGCTCTGTCGGCACGTCGGCTGCTGATGGCATTTCAAGCGCTCCGACTTTTAACGCTCCAAATAAAACGGCTGCTAAAATAATTCCAAATGCATGATTTCCGCCAAGAAGAGCGACCGCGATTCCATCAAATCCGACTCCGGTAAACCCAGCTTTGACAGAGACGTTTTCAAACGTTCCTAATCCTTCCATCGCCCCGGCGATGCCTGCGAATGCCCCTGAAATAACCATCGCTAATACAATATTGCGATTGACGTTCATACCGGCATAATGCGATGCATGTTGATTAAAACCGACGGCACGAAGTTCATATCCTGTCGTTGTTTTTTCAAGCAAAAACCACATGACGACAGCCGCAATTAATGAAATAATAATGCCGTAATGAAGCGTAGAGTAATCTGTTAACGATTGTAAAAACTCTGAACGTAACGATGCTGACGGATGGATTTTTTCTGATTTAAATCCTTGATCGGATAAAACAGAACGAATGACCGCATTCGATACATATAGCGCAATATAGTTCATCATAATTGTAACGATGACTTCATGCACGCGGAAACGTGCTTTTAAAAAGCCTGGAATGAACCCCCAAAGCGCCCCGGCTGCCGCGGCTGCAAAAATGGCGAGCGGCAAATGAATGACTTTTGGTAGTTCAAACGCCACACCAACCCAAACGGCAGCTAGCCATCCAACAATAAGCTGTCCTTCTACACCGATATTAAATAACCCTGTACGAAAAGCGAACGCAACAGCTAAACCTGCTAAAATATATGGTGTCACTTGACGAATCGTTTCCCCAATATAATATCGATCACCAAAAGCGCCATACAATAAAGCAGAATATCCCGCAATTGGGTCGTAGCCGCTGACGATCATGACAATGGCTCCGGCGATAATTCCGAGAATGACCGCAAACACAGGGACGAGAATATTCGTTAAACGATTTTCACTCATGATGATACACCTGCTTCCTTCCGTTTGCTTCCTGCCATCAATAAACCAAGCTCTTGCTCCGTCGTTTCTTTCGGATCGACAATCGCCACAATTTTCCCTTCATAAATAACAGCAATGCGATCGCTAACATTCATAATTTCATCTAATTCGAACGAAACAAGCAATACTGCTTTTCCCCTATCGCGTTGTTCAATAAGACGTTTATGAATAAACTCAATCGCCCCAACGTCGAGCCCGCGCGTCGGTTGCGCTGCAATGAGTAAATCCGGATCGCGGTCTACTTCGCGTCCAATAATGGCTTTTTGTTGGTTTCCCCCTGATAAGGCGCGCGCTTTCGTATATTCATCTGGCGTACGAACATCGAACTCTTGAATAAGCTGGCGCGCTTTATCGTAAATGGCTTTAAAGTTCAAAATACCGCGTTTTGAATATGGCTCTTTATAATACGTTTGGAGCACCATGTTTTCTCCAATTGGGAAGTCAAGCACAAGACCATGTTTATGACGGTCTTGTGGAATGTGTCCTACACCTGTTTCTGTAATTTGACGTGGTGTTAAATTGCGAATTTCTTTTCCATTTAGACGAATGGAGCCTGATTCTGATTTGATTAAGCCCGTAATCGCTTCAATCAACTCTGTTTGTCCATTTCCGTCTACCCCTGCAATGCCGACGATTTCCCCTGCATGTACCGTTAAATTTAAATGATCAACAGCGGTAATTCCACGTGAATCTTTTACAACTAAATTTTCAATTTCAAGGACAGGATTACCAACTTTCGGCGGTTGTTTTTCTGTTTTGAAATGTACTTCACGTCCAACCATTAATGAAGCGAGTTCGTTCGGATTTGTTTCCGATACATTTAATGTGCCAATGCCTTTTCCGCGTCGAATGACAGTGACGCGATCGCACACTTCCATAATTTCTTTTAATTTGTGCGTAATTAAAATAATGGATTTCCCTTCGCGTACAAGCGCTTTCATAATTTGGATAAGTTCTTGAATTTCTTGTGGTGTTAACACAGCTGTCGGCTCGTCAAAAATTAAAATATCTGCTCCGCGATATAGCGTTTTTAAAATTTCTACACGTTGTTGCATACCGACAGAAATGTCTGCAATCTTCGCTTTTGGATCAACCGCTAACCCATAACGTTCAGAAAGCTCGCGCACTTCTTTTTCTGCTTTTTCAATATCAATTTGACCAGCCTTTGTTGGCTCACTTCCTAAAATAATGTTTTCTGTCACCGTAAACGTATCAACAAGCATAAAATGTTGATGTACCATCCCAATCCCTAAGTCGTTCGCAACATTCGGGTTTGCGATATTTACTTTTTTTCCTTTGACACGAATTTCTCCACCATCCGGTTGATATAAACCGAATAGCACGTTCATTAACGTCGATTTCCCTGCACCGTTTTCACCTAATAGCGCATGAATTTCCCCTTTTTTCAGCTGTAACGTAATGTTATCATTCGCCACAAAATTCCCGAAAACTTTGCGGATGTTTAGCATCTCAATTACGTATTCCAAACGTGATCCACTCCTTATATGAGCATGGTTTACATCACTAAATGAAAAGCTGCAACATGTTGCAACTTTTCATTTAGTGATTCTCCGAAGAGCTTCCCCTTCGGAGAACAGTCATTTTCTTATTTCAATTCTTCACGAGTTGTAGGTACTTTTACTTCACCGTTAATAATTTTTTGCTTCCATTCGTCTACTTTTTTCAACACGTCTTCAGGAACGTTGTTTTTCGATGTTGGCGCAATACCTACACCATCTTCTTGTAAGCCATACTCTACTACTTGACCGCCAGGGAAGTTACCGTTTTTCGTTTTTGTCGCTAAATCATATACAGCAACGTCAACACGTTTCACCATAGATGTTAACGTTACGCTTTTATCTGTTCCTGGTACTTTTCCTTCTTCGTATTGGTCGCGGTCAACACCGATCACCCAAATTTCTTTGTTCGGATCTTGTTTTTTCAAGTCAATCGCTTCAGAAAATACACCGTTTCCTGTTCCACCAGAAGCATGGTAAATGATATCAATACCAGAAGCGTACATGCTTGATGCGATCGCTTTTCCTTTATCCGCTTTGTCAAACGCACCGGCATATTGCACTTCAACTGTTGCATTTGGATTTACAGCTTTCACACCTGCGATAAAACCGCTTTCGAATTTTTCGATTAACGGCATTTCTACTCCGCCAACGAAACCGATTTTATTTGTTTTTGTCATTAACCCAGCAACAACACCGACAAGGAATGAGCCTTCATGCTCTTTAAATGTAATGCTTGCTACGTTTGGTTTTTCCACAACGCTATCAACAATCGCGAATTTGTTATCAGGCTTTTGATCTGCAATTTCTGTAATAGCATCTGTCATTAAAAAGCCGATTCCGTAAATTAAATCAAAATCGTTACGTACAAGTTTATTTAAGTTTGTTGCATAATCAGCATCGCCTTTTGACTGTAAGTAGTCATAGCCACCTTTTCCTTTTTTCAAGCCGTTTTCTTCACCAAATCTTTGCAAACCTTCCCATGCAGATTGGTTGAACGACTTATCGTCAATTCCACCTACGTCTGTAACCATTGCTACGCTAAACTCAGACGCTTTTCCTTCTTCTTTTTTCGGCTCTTCTTTTGCTTGTCCGCAACCGCCAAGAAGCATGCCGGCAGTTAATAATAGAGACATCGTCAATCCAAAACGCTTTTTATTCATGAATCATTACCCCCTAAGTTTTAAAATATAGTTTAGTGAAAAAAGTATAAAATAACCTTCTCCCTCCAATGTCACCTCCTTAATAGGATAAGCGCTTTTATAAGTTACACACGTTTCCGTAAAACGTGGAAGCTAAACTTATCTGATTTGAAATAGTCGATCGAGTATAAAATAGGTTCGTCATTTTCATCAAAATGCATTTGTTTTAAAACTAAAAGTGCTGTTTCTGGCTCACATTCTAAAATCGGTGACACTTTTTCATGATAGCCGAGCGGTTCAATGTGGGTAACAGCATACGCGATATATCGATTCGCTTCATTATGTAATATTTCTAATAACGACTCATTTTCATAAGCAATTCCTTTAGGTAAATATTTACACGGTATTTTATCAATGCAGTAAACGACCGGCTCGTTATTCGCTGTGCGCACCCGCTCAACAACAAGTAAATCTTCCTCTTTATGACATTGAAAGCGCTTTACATCATCTTCAGTCGGTTTCTGAATGGAAGAAGATAAAAAAATCGTTCCTGGTTTACGTCCAGCTTGGCGAATCATCTCCGTCACACTACTTAGTTGTTCAATACCTGATGTAAACATCGGTCGGGAACTCACAAACGTCCCAACACCGTGGCGGCGGATGATGACGTTTTCTTCTTCTAATACCCGCAATGCTTCACGCAACGTCGCTCGGCTAACTCCTAATTGTTTTGCTAATTCAAACTCAGAAGGAAGCTTTTCTTTCTCCTTATATACCCCTTGCTCAATATCTTTTTTAATCCGATCAATGACTTGTAAATATAAGTGTCGATGATCCGTTTTAACAG
Source organism: Anoxybacillus sp. TBDG-1 (assembly GCF_054815885.1). Classification (NCBI taxonomy): domain Bacteria; kingdom Bacillati; phylum Bacillota; class Bacilli; order Caryophanales; family Anoxybacillaceae; genus Anoxybacillus; species Anoxybacillus sp. TBDG-1. Next base: position 94,560 of record NZ_JBTZSY010000003.1, on the reverse strand, counting down.
ACATTCACCATCCCCCACCTTAGATATCAGACATCTGATGTTAGACAAATTTCCTACTAATAATATAACATTTTTTCACGTATAAATAAATAGTGAATAAAAAAAATGTCGAAAAAAGTCGTACGAAATGATATGTAAGCGATTGTAATAATATATCATTATTATGTCCCATTTATACAAAAAAGAGGCTTATTTTTCAGCCTCTTTTACGACGTTTTTGCTTCATCATTTGACGATACGAGCACAGCGCGTGGTTTACTTCCTTCATAAGGCCCGACGATGCCACGCGCTTCCATCGCATCAATTAAACGTGCAGCTCGGTTATAACCGATGCGAAATCGTCGTTGCAACATCGAAACAGATGCACTTTGCATGTCAATGACGAGCTGGACCGCTTCATCAAACAACTCATCATCGAACGCTTCTTGCGGTTCATCATCTTGCGCCATCATCGTTTCTTCGTATTGTGCTTTTTGTTGTGAAATGACATATTGCACGATGTTTTCTACTTCTTGATCGGACACAAAAGCACCTTGCACGCGAACAGGCTTGGAAGCACCAACAGGTAAAAAGAGCATGTCACCACGTCCAAGTAACTTTTCGGCCCCTCCCATGTCTAAAATCGTTCGGGAGTCGGTTTGTGATGATACGCTAAATGCGATGCGAGACGGGATGTTTGCTTTAATGACGCCTGTAATGACATCAACAGATGGACGCTGCGTGGCAATAATTAAATGAATGCCCGCCGCACGTGCCATTTGAGCAAGACGGGTAATGGAATCTTCTACATCACTTGAGGCAACCATCATTAAATCAGCGAGCTCATCAACAATAACAACTATATACGGCAACAGTGGCTGCTTCGTTTCCGCTGTTTCATTATGTCGCTCGATATATTCGTTATATCCTTCAATATTGCGCGTGCCAGTATGCGAAAATAATTCATAGCGTCGCTCCATTTCGCTTACTACTTTTTTTAATGCTTGGGACGCTTTTTTCGGATCGGTTACGACCGGAGAAAGCAAATGCGGAATACCATTATATACGCTTAACTCAACCATTTTCGGGTCAATCATCATCATTTTTACTTCATGTGGTTTCGTACGCATCAGTAAACTAACGATAATGGCATTAATACATACACTTTTTCCGCTTCCTGTCGCACCTGCAACAAGTAAATGTGGCATTTTATTCAGTTCAGCAAGCACCGCTTGTCCGGAGATGTCACGGCCAAGTCCTATTAACAGCTTCGCCTCTTTCTTATCTGCTTCTTTCGCCTCTAACACTTCACGTAAACAAACCATTGCAATTTCCTCATTTGGCACTTCAATGCCGATCGCTGATTTTCCTGGAATCGGTGCTTCAATGCGAATATCTTTTGCTGCTAAGGCAAGCGCTAAATCATCGCTTAAACTAACAATTTTACTTACTTTCACACCGACATCTGGATATACTTCATATCTTGTGACGGCTGGTCCAATATGCACTTTTGTTACTTTTGCCTTTACACCGAAGCTTTGAAACGTTTTTTCAAGTTTGCGAGCATTTTCATAAATACTTTCTTTTTCTTGCGATTGATCAACGGTTCTTGATGGAGAAAGCAAGTCAATAGGTGGCAACGCATAATCTGTTTCATTTGTTTGCATAAATGCGATCGGCTTTTCTTCTTCCACTCCTTCATTGAAGTTAGAAATGACAGGACCTTCCACGACGATCATTTCGTCTTCCTCTTCCTCTTTTTCTTTTTCCTCCAGCGCCGTCACCACTTCAATATGTGGCTGCTGTTGTTTTTCTTTTTTCGGACGATTCAAAAACGAACGAACATCAGCGATGACAGCTGCTGTTTGCGTCCGCATAAACGAAAGGAACCACTCTATTCCTTTTCCTGCTGTATCACGCAACGTTTTACCTGTGAGAAGCAACACGCCAATGACCAGCAACAATGAAGCAATCCATTTTGTTCCTAATTGATCAAATAAATAGTAGCTTATCGTATACAGTAAAGCGCCAAGCATCCCACCGCCTAAATCAGAAAAAGAGCCACTTTCTCCACGCACATCTGCCCAAAATAATTCCCACGTTGTTTGAATAATGCTTGGATTTACTAATTTCCCATTGCGCGATAAAATGTGAAATAACGTTTCGTGACTAAATAACAATAATGAAAAAATAATTAAATACAATCCAATCAACACGCGTTGAAAAAACTGTGGCCACGCTCGTTTCCAAATGACATATAGCGACGTCACAAGCGCCCCTAATAACGCAACGATATACCACTCGCCCATAAAAAAGCGGGTAGCAAAAACGAGCGAACGCCCGACGGCTCCGACATTCGCCATCGCAATGACCGTACATGCTAACATCGTTAAACCGATTAACTCGAAGCGTAACGTTTTTTTCCATTGATCTTGTTTGTTTGCGCGACGCTTACTTTTCTTTCCCATTTCGCCCACTCCAACATGTAAGATGAAAAAGCAGCCAACAGAGAAGCGTGGCTGCTTGTTCTTATTATACCATAAATTGTAGTGATGTCGCATGAAGTTTTGTGCCCGGTTCATACGTCAAATAATGTTTCGGATCGCTGCTTAATACACGCACAATTTCATACTCATTCGTTTCGGTTTGTTGTACAAGTAACGTCACTCCGTTATGTTGAACGGTGCGGTGTTTTCTATACTCCGTTTCGTTCGTTTGAAAAACTAAAAACTCTGGAACGATTGTATGTAAAATCATTGTAACATTGCCCCTTGTTGGTTGGAATGATCAATTAATTCGCCCAATTTGCGCATCGCCTGTGAAAGACCTCCGACTTCATCAATTAAACCGTATTTCACGGCATCTGTTCCTACCACATTCGTTCCGATATCACGCGTTAAATTGCCTTTAGAAAACATAAGTTCTTTAAATTTTTCTTCACTAATGTTTGAATGTTTCACAACAAAATTGACGACGCGCTCTTGCATTTTATCTAAGTACTCAAACGTTTGCGGCACGCCGATAACAAGACCTGTGAGGCGAATCGGGTGAATCGTCATCGTTGCCGTTTCTGCGATAAACGAATAGTCGCACGATACCGCAATTGGCACTCCGATCGAATGTCCTCCGCCGAGCACAATAGAAACAGTCGGCTTGGACATCGATGCTAACATTTCTGCAATGGCTAGCCCCGCCTCAACATCTCCCCCAACTGTATTCAATACGACAAGCAATCCTTCAATATTAGGGTTTTGCTCGATTGCTACAATTTGTGGAATAATATGTTCGTACTTTGTCGTTTTATTTTGCGGTGGTAGTTGAATGTGTCCTTCAATTTGTCCAACGATCGTTAAACAATGGATCGTTGAATCAGAAGAAAGTTGCGGAACATTCGTTTGACCGAGCTGAACAATATTTTCTGCTGGAGACGGCTTCGTTTCCTCTTGAGATATATCTCGTTCTTCCATAACAATCCCCTTTCTGTTGCGTGATGTCGTTAGTATACGTGAACATCGACATGTTCATACAAAAAACACCTGCGTATCGCAGGTGTTTTTCTTGACTTTGAGCATGTTGTTTTATACTTCCATAATAATTGGTAAAATCATCGGTTTTCGTTTTGTTTTTTCAAATAAATATTGGCTAAGTGCATCACGAATGTTTGTTTTTAATGAAGACCATTCAATGACGTAATCTTCCATACTCTTTTCTACAATCTCTTTCACAATTTTTACGGACTCCCCAAACAGCGTTTCCGATTCGCGCACATATACGAAACCGCGTGAAATGATTTCCGGACCAGCAACAATGCGCTTATCTTGCTTACTTAACGTCACAACAACGATCATTATTCCATCTTGTGAAAGCAGGCGACGATCGCGCAACACAATATTTCCTACATCGCCAATGCCCAATCCGTCAATTAAAATTTGACCACTCGGCACTTTGCCACCGAAACGGGCGTGACCATTACGAAATTCAATTACTTCTCCTTTTTCAATCAAAAAGATCGCATCTTGACGAATGCCTACAGCTTGGGCGATTTTTCCATGCGCTTTTTGCATACGAAATTCTCCGTGTACCGGGATAAAGTATTTTGGTTTCATAAAATTTAACATTAGCTTTAATTCTTCCTGATATCCGTGACCAGACACATGAACTTGGCGTTGTCCGTATACGACATTTGCTCCTGCACGATATAATGCATCAATCGTTCGAGCAATAAATAGTTCATGACCTGGCATTGGAGAAGAAGCGACGATGACCGTGTCCCCTTCTTTAATGTTGATATATTTATGCGCTTGTTTCGCCATGCGCGCTAGTGCCGCCATCGGTTCTCCTTGATTGCCTGTCGTTAAAATGACTAAATCACGATCATTGTAGCGATCCACTTCGCTCATTGGAATGATCATATGTTCATCAAATCTCAAATACCCTAGACGCACGGCAATATCAATCACTTTATGCATGTGACGGCTCATAATGACGACTTTCCTTCTATGATCACGTGCAGCATTTAACACTTGTTGAATGCGTGTAATGTTTGATGCAAAGCAAGCAACAATAATGCGTCCGTGCGCGTTGTAAATGACATCGGAAATTTCTTGACCAACGACAGCTTCTGATCCGGTATATCCCGGCTTTTCTGCATTCGTGCTATCGGATAATAAGCAGAGCACACCTTTCTCCCCGATTTTTGCCATTTTACCAAAATCGGTACGGCATATACCAACAGGTGTTTGATCAAATTTAAAATCGCTCGTATATACTATGGCACCTTGCGATGTTTGAATACTTACCCCTAGACAATCTGGAATGCTATGATTCGTTTGGAAAAATGATACGACAGCTTTGTCAAATACAATTTCACTATCTGCGTTTATTTCGATACGTTTTGCTTTCGTTGTAATTCCTTGTTCCTTTAACTTTTCTTCCATCAACGCAAGCGTTAATTTCGCCCCGTACACAGGTACAGTCATTTTTCTTAACACATACGCAATAGCGCCAATATGATCGTCATGACCGTGCGTTAAGAAAATGCCACGAATACGCTCTTGTTGCTCAGCTAAGTACGAAATATCAGGAATGACCATATCAATACCGAACATTTCGTCCTCTGGAAACATAAGACCTGCATCAAGGACGAAAATGTCTTCGTCGACCTCGACGACATACATATTTTTTCCTACCTCTCCAACGCCGCCGAGGGCAAACACACGAATTTTCTCTGCTTGTTTCATCTTAAAATCCTCCTACAGTCAACCAAACTCACCCGCTCAAAGTCACTTACATCCATTATAACTGATTCAACAATAAAAAAGAAAGGGATGAATTCCCTTTCTTTTAACCTTGTAACACATGCATCAGTTGCAAACGTTCTGATTCAGTAAGTGGCACAAGTGGAAGTCGAACAGAACCAACATCTAATCCCTTCAACTGTAAAGCCGTTTTTACTGGCACAGGGCTTGGCGCAGCAAATAATGCTTTCATGATCGGTAGTAGCTGTTGATGCATCGTTGCCGCTTTTTTATTGTCTCCACGCATGAAAGCTTCCATCATTTCTTTCATTTCATTGCCGATAATATGGGAGGCAACGGAAACAACGCCCTTTCCGCCAATGGCTAACACCGGGAGCGTCAAGCCATCATCTCCGCTATACAACATGAAATCATCGCGCGTTTTTGCGATAATTTCCGTCATCGCATCTAAATTGCCGCTTGCATCTTTGACGGCTACAATGTTCGGAATTTCGGAAAGACGAACGATCGTTTCAACGGAAATATTGACGACCGCCCGACCCGGAATGTTATACACCATAACGGGCAACGATGTGTTTTCAGCAATCGCTTTATAATGTTGGTAAATTCCTTCTTGATTTGGCTTATTGTAATAAGGTGCGACGACCATAACAGCATCGACACCGATTTCTTCTGCCTTTTTCGTTAGTTCAATCGATGCACGCGTATTGTTGCTTCCTGTTCCTGCAATGACAGGTACGCGCCCGTTAACAACTTCGACAACATGGCGAAAAAGTGCCAATTTTTCTTCTGTCGTTAACGTCGGCGATTCCCCTGTTGTTCCAGCAACAACAAGTGAATCCGTACCGTTTTCAATTAAATAGTTAATTAATTGCGTTGTTTTCGCAAAATCAATGTTCCCTTTATTGTCAAATGGGGTGACCATCGCTGTGGCAATTTGACCAAATTGAACCACAATTTTTCACTCCTAACTAAAATCATATTGTTTCTGTTCGGCAAGTTGAAATGCATCGTGTAATGCATTCACCGCTTCTTTTAAATGCTCTTCCTTCACCAATACCCAAATGGTCGTATGGCTATCGGCTGATTGTAAAATTTGAATGCCGCGTTCAGATAATGCGGTGACAATTTTCGCTGTCACACCTGGAACACCAGCAATGCCTGCCCCAACAGTCGATACTTTCGCGCAACCACGTGTGACTGTTGGCTCATAACCAAGCTTTTGCAACGTCGCAATAGCTCGATCTGCCACATCGCTTGATACGGTATATACGACCCCGTTCGGTGAAATGTTAATAAAGTCCACACTAATTCCTTCGTTCGCCATTGCTTTAAATACTTCTGCTTGTAAATCGTAATGTCCCTCTTTCGCTGGCACTTTAATTTGCGTAATGTTTGAAACGTGGGCAATTCCTGTCACTAGCCGCTCTTTCACATCGCTTCCTTTTTTCCCAATCGAAGTGACAAGCGTCCCTGGGGCATCAGAATACGTCGAGCGAATACGAAGCGGCACTTTCGCTTGCATTGCAATTTCGACCGCACGTGGATGAATGACTTTCGCCCCTTGATATGCCATATTGCAAATTTCTGTATATGTCACAACATCAAGTGGTCGTGCATTTTCTACGATGCGTGGATCTGCTGTCATCACACCTTCGACGTCGGTAAAAATGTCAATCCATTCCGCCCCAAGTGCAGCGCCGAGTGCGGCTGCTGACGTGTCGCTCCCACCGCGTCCAATCGTTGTCACATCTCCGTTTTCAGCAGCACCTTGAAAACCTGCGACAACGACAACATCATGCTCTTTTAGTGCACGCAACAACCGTTCACAACGCATATCGATAATTTTCGCATTCGTATGATCGTTGTTTGTACGAAAGCCTGCTTGCGCTCCGGTAAAGGCTGTCGCTTTGACACCATGTTTGTTTAACATGTTTGAAAAAACGACGCTTGAAATAATTTCCCCACACGCCATCAATAAATCTTTTTCACGGTTTGTCACATATGCATTCGCTCCGTCAATGAGGCTAAGAAGGGTATCCGTTGCATACGGATCCCCTTTTCGTCCCATCGCTGAAACGACGACAACGGCTTTATAACCGTCTTGCAACGCTTTTTCAATATGTTTGCGCGCTAAATTTCGGCCGTGTTCATCACGAACAGACGTACCGCCAAACTTTTGAACGATAATTTTCAACGTCAACACCTCGATGCTGATTTTACGCTTTCACAAGCCCTAATTTTAAAAGACTTTCAGCAATTTGAACAGAGTTCCATGCCGCTCCTTTTAACAAGTTATCAGAAACGATCCATAAATGGAACCCTGTATCGCGATGTAAATCTTTGCGAATGCGACCGACGAATACGTCATTTTGCCCTGTTGCAAACAACGGCATCGGATATAGCTGTTCGCTCGGATCGTCTTGCAACACGACGCCAGGCGCTTCTTTTAATAACGACTTCAACTGCTCGACCGTCACGCCTTCTTGCTCAATTTCAATATATACAGATTCGGAATGCCCTGTCATGACCGGAATGCGTACGCACGTTGCTGCTACTTCCAATTCAGGCATATGCATAATTTTTTTCGTCTCGTTAATCATTTTCATTTCTTCAAATGTAAACCCGTTATCTTGAAATTTATCAATTTGTGGAATGGCGTTAAATGCAATCGGATAATGTTTGCGATCCGATTTCACCGGTAAAATTTCTGGTGTCACTTCTTCTCCGTTTAACATATGCGCGGTTTGCGTTTTTAACTCTTCAACTGCTTGCGCTCCCGCTCCTGACACCGCTTGATATGTCGAGACGATGACACGCTTTAGTCCGAACGCTTGACGAATCGGTTCAAGGGCAACGACCATTTGAATCGTTGAGCAGTTTGGATTAGCAATAATTCCATTATGCCAATGTACATCTGTTTCATTCACTTCAGGAACGACAAGCGGAACGTTTTCATCCATACGAAACGCGCTCGTATTATCAACAACAATCGCTCCACGTTTCACCGCTTCAGGAGCAAGTTGCTTCGATACCGCTCCTCCTGCACTAAATAATGCAATATGCACTCCTTCAAAGCTTTCTGGCTTTGCTGCTTGCACTTCAATTTCTTCACCTTTAAACATGACTTTTTTTCCAGCTGAACGCTCTGATGAAAGTAAAGATAATTTAGCAATGGGGAAGTTTCTTTTTTCTAACGTTTGAATCATTTGCTGTCCGACAGCTCCTGTCGCGCCAACGACGGCGACATGTAATCCTTTTTGCTCCATCTCTTCTTCTCCTTCCAACTGATAGACAATTTTAATATCATTTATTTTAGCACATTCATTCATAAAGGAGAGACATTTTTTATAAATTTTCTTGCAACTGTTTATTTATGAGCGACGATATTCAACGATGACCGGCTGAATTTGCCGACCTTCTAGCGCTGCTTCTACTGTATCGAGCAGTAAAGGCATATGAGCCACCATCGAATTTGGTTTTTTAAATGGATCATCTTGCCCAAATGGAATGAAGTAAATATTTTTTGCCGCCATCAATCGCATTAAATTCACTCCATTTAAACCGAGCGCGTCGTTTGTCGAAATGCCGATCACAACGGGACGATGGTTGCGCATCGTCGCTTTCGCAGCCATTAGTACAGGAGAATCTGTCATTGCGTTCGCTAATTTGCTCATCGAATTTCCGGTTAACGGTGCAATGACCATACAATCAAGCGGTAATTTCGGTCCTAACGGCTCCGCCTTTACAATTGTATCAATGACTTGATGACCTGTCATCTCTTCAAGTTTTTTCACCCATTCTTCTCCTTTGCCAAATCGGGTATTTGTCGATTGTACGGTATAGGAAACGATCGGAATGACGTCTGCCCCTTTAGCAATTAATTTTTCAATTTCCGGCATCACCGCATCATATGTGCAATGTGATCCCGTTAAACCGAAGCCAATACGCTTTCCTTGTACGTTCATTTTTTATTCTCCTTTCTTTTTTTCAAATCTGCTGAAAGAAGTTGTGCCAATACGTTCGCGACAATTTGCCCCGCTGTTTTCGGAGCGACAATACCAGGAAGCCCTGGAGCTAATAATGCTTGAATGCCGCGTTTTTCCGCATATCGAAAATCCGTTCCGCCCGGTTTTGACGCTAAATCGATGATGAGCGTATGAGCAGGCATTTTCGCAATGACGCTTGCGGTTACAACGGGATGTGGGATCGTATTAATACAAACGTCAATATCTTTCACGTGTTGTTCTAAATCGTTTAAATGAAACGGTTCGAGCGCCATCTCTGCAATGCGCGCTAAATGTTCGGAGCGGCGGGCTCCCACTTTTACTTTCGCTCCTAAAGCCGCAAACGTTCGGGCAACGGTCATACCTACACGCCCTAACCCTAAAACAGCAACGCGTGATCCATGAATTGTCACATCTGTATGTTGAATGACCATCATGATCGTTCCTTCTGCCGTAGGAATCGAGTTATAAATAGCGACATCATCCCGTTCGAATAGTTGAACATGTTTTCGTCCGACCGACTTAACGACACGATCTAAATAGTCGTTGGTAATCCCTGAGTAAACGGTACAATGCATCGGGGTCTGGCGGAGTAATTCTTCTGTAAACGTCATTTTTTCGTTTGAAAATACCGTTTGAATTTCACCATCCATACTCGTTCCGTGAACAGGTAAAATGATAGCATCCACTTCGTGGAAATCGACTTCGTGAATTTTCATTTTCGTTACCCCAGCAAAGCCATGGTCTAATTGATCGAAGCCAACAAGTGACAATCTCGCGTCAAGTTCCATCAATTTCCGAATGACTTCAAGCTGCCGAGCGTCCCCACCGATGATCGCAACGTGCATTCCTGTCAGCATGAGTTCATTCACCCTCTTATACATCTAGTTTTTTGCCCATCGTTACTTTCACATCTTATGATATCGGTCATAAAACGGTGAGCGGAAAATGAAAAAAGACACCCCTTCAGGTGTCTAGTCATCGACATCAATTAAAATCATATCAGAGCCGATCTTTTTTACACGACTCCACGGCACGCGTATATCTGTCCCATCTTTCCGAAAACCGAACCATTTTGTTGTCGGAATTAAAAGCGCTTGAATTTGACCCGTTCGCTCATTGATTTCTAAATCCGTTTGTCCTAGAATACCGAGACGCTCTGCTCGCTTCATATCGACAATTTCTTTCCCGCTTAATTCACTTAATCGCATACGACGTCCCCCTTTCTTTATCATTGTAGAAAAAAGAGCATAAAAAAATGCCTGCAAGTTTATTGTTGCAGGCTTTTTGGTAATGTTCCTTCCGGACTAATGAGCGCAACGGAGAAATCGTCTGTAAAAATCGTTTGCGCCATGCGGTCAACGCTTTCTTTTGTCACGCGATCAATGCTTTCAATGATTTCATCAAGCGAGCGATGACGACCGAGCAACAGCTCATTTTTTCCATTTCGGCTCATACGACTATTTGTACTTTCTAAACTTAACATTAAGTTCCCTTTCATTTGCTCTTTGCTATTTTCTAGCTCTTTTTCGGTAATTCCATTTTGTTTTAGTTGTTCAATCGTTTGTTGAATCGTATCGAATAAAAGATTAAGCTGATGGCTTCCTGTCCCTCCATAAATTGTGATCATTCCTCCGTCGCGATAGGCGGAATGATAAGAGAAAACAGAATAAGCTAATCCACGTTGCTCACGCACTTCTTGGAAAAGGCGGCTACTCATACTTCCACCTAAAATGTTGTTTAAAATAATTAAGCTATAAATATCTTCATGACCGATTGGCAATCCATTAAATCCAATACATACGTGTGCTTGCTCCGTATCTTTTTTGCGTGCAATTTTATTTGGATAAAACGTTGGTGCAATGTGCACATCGTTACTTTTTTGTCTTGTAAATGATCCAAAATAAGCTTCGACTTGTTGAATAAACGACTTATCGACATTTCCTGCAATGGAAATGACAACACGATCGGGCGTATACGATTCATGCATATATTGTCGTAACGTGTCCCCTGTAAACGCCGCTAGTGTTTGCTCTGTTCCTAAAATCGGATAACCGAGCGGATGATCTCCATAACTTGCCTTACTTAATAGGTCATGAACGAGATCATCTGGTGTATCTTCATACATTTTGATTTCTTCGAATACGACATTTTTTTCTTTTTGTAACTCTTCATCTACAAACGTAGAGTGGAAAAACATATCGGCTAGTATATCTAAAGCAAATGATGCATGTGTATCTAATACTTTAGCATAGTAGCACGTATATTCTTTTGATGTAAATGCATTTACTTGACCGCCGATGCGATCAAACGATTCCGCAATATCACGCGCTGAACGCGTTTTCGTTCCTTTGAAAAACATATGCTCGAGAAAATGCGAAATGCCATTGTTTCGTTCGTTTTCATTGCGTGATCCGGTGCCAATCCAAATTCCGATCGCCACAGAGCGAACAGTTGGAATGTGCTCGAGTACAACTCTTACCCCGTTTTGACACGTATATGTTTTAATCAAGTCCCTTCCTCCTACTTTTTACAATTCTTTCCTCACTTAATAATGTAGACACGTTGTCAATTGCGTATTCTTGTTTTTGTAACGATTGAATTAACGGCTCTAACGCCTTTACCGTTGATACAGTCGGATGCATTAAAATCATCGCTCCGTTATGCACTTTTGATGTTACTCGTTCCACTATAACAGAAGGCGATGGTTTTTGCCAATCAATTGTATCGACCGTCCATAAAATCGTGTACATGCCAAGCTCATGAGCGATATATACGACATCATCTCGATAGCTACCGCTTGGCGGAGCAAATAAACGAGGTTTGATGTCTGTCGCTGCTTCAATCGCATCGTTCGTTTTGACGATTTGTTCCCGAATCGCTTGTTTACTCATCATTTTCATATCTGGATGGTTGTACGAATGATTGCCAATTTCATGACCGGCATCTGCAATCATTTTTGCCAGTTGTGGGTTTTCTTTTACCCAACGCCCTTCTAAAAAAAACGTTGCACGGACGTTGTATTTTTTAAAAATATGTAACATGCTTGGGATATGCTCGCTTCCCCAAGCGACGTTAATTAGAAAAGAGACCATCGGTTTATCTGGATGCCCCCGATAAATAGGTGATGGAGGCAAATCAGACAAATGAATAGACGGCGATACTTGTTTATATACAAGCTGTTGTTCAGAAAATATTCCATTTTGCTTCATTTGCTTATATGATGCCTCAATATCTACTTCTAATCCGTTGTAACCAGGGATTGCTTTCCATACACGATCAACTTTCGCATTTTGCGCAGGAACGTTATATTGTTTTGCCCGTTCGATAACTTGAATATATAACGGATCGCTTTGTTTCGCCGCTGTCATATGCCGTAATTCGTGGATATACGTCGTCGTCCATGGATTTTGTACAATGATGGCCGACACACATATGATTATCGTTAAAAAAAACGCTCGCCGCACGCTTCGTCCCCTCCTTTTCTAATAAAGAGGGTATGTGTAAGAGGGACAAGGTAGAACGGGCGCACAAAAATTTTACACACAGCAAAGAAGCCAAGGGGATGTGAACCCAAGGCTTCGGTTTTATTGCTCGGCTTCTTTTTGATCGCGCAATACCGCTTTTCGCGATAAATTTACACGACCTTGTTTATCGATTTCCGTTACTTTCACTAAAATTTCATCGCCAATAGAAACGACATCTTCCACTTTTCCGACACGTTCCTCCGCCAATTCTGAAATGTGTACGAGACCGTCTTTGCCGCTAAACAATTCGACAAACGCTCCGAATTTTTCAATCCGCTTGACTTTTCCTAAATACACTTGTCCAACTTCCACTTCACGAACGATATCTTCAATAATCTTTTTCGCCTTTTGATTCATTTCTTCATTTACAGACGAAATGAAAATTGTACCATCTTGTTCAATATCAATTTTCACGCCAGTTTCTTCAATAATTTTGTTAATTTGTTTTCCGCTTGGACCGATGACGTCACGAATTTTATCCGGGTTAATTTGCATCGTTAAAATTTTTGGCGCATATCTCGATAATTCTTTGCGCGGTTCGCTAATCGTTTGCATCATATGTTTTAAAATTTCGAGGCGACCTTTGCGTGCTTGTTGCAACGCTTCTTCTAAAATTTCACGCGACAATCCTTTAATTTTAATATCCATCTGCAAGGCGGTAACTCCTTTTTCCGTACCGGCCACTTTAAAGTCCATGTCACCAAGATGGTCTTCCATGCCTTGAATATCCGTTAAAATTGTATAATGTTCACCACTTTTCACAAGTCCCATCGCAATACCAGCAACCGGTGCTTTAATTGGCACTCCCGCATCCATCATCGCAAGCGTACTTGCACAAATGCTCGCTTGAGACGTTGAGCCGTTTGACTCTAACACTTCCGATACAAGGCGAATCGTATATGGAAAGTCTTTTTCAGACGGAATGATCGGTTCAAGCGCGCGCTCACCAAGCGCTCCATGCCCGATTTCCCGACGGCCTGGTCCACGCATCGGTCCTGTTTCTCCAACAGAAAACGGTGGGAAGTTATAATGATGCATAAACCGTTTCGTTTCTTCAATACCAAGCCCATCTAAAATTTGTACATCGCCAAGTGCTCCAAGCGTACATACGCTAAGCGCTTGCGTTTGACCGCGTGTAAACAAGCCGGATCCGTGCGTACGTGGTAAAAGTCCAACAGCTGACGAAAGCGGGCGAATTTCATCGACTTTTCGTCCGTCTGGGCGTACTTTTTCTTCTGTAATTAAGCGACGCACTTCTTCTTTCACAAGTTTATATAAAATTTCTTTTACTTGCTTAATCGTGTCTTCGTCTGCTTCTTGCTCTTCATATGAAGCAACAACTTCCGCTTTTAATTGTTCAATCGCTGCCTCGCGCGCTAATTTTTCAGGCACTTGAACGGCACGCTTCACTTCGCCTTCGACACGAGCGCGAATATGTGCTTCTAGCTGAGGGTCAAGTTCGTAGAGAACGACTTCCATTTTTTCTTTGCCCACTTTTGCTGCGATGTCTTCTTGGAAGGCGATAAGCCGCTTAATTTCTTCATGTCCAAACATGATCGCTTCAAGCATGACTTCTTCTGGTACTTCATTCGCCCCTGCTTCAACCATGTTGATCGCATCCTTTGTCCCTGCAACAACAAGATGCATATCGCTTTGTTCCATTTGTGCGACAGATGGGTTAATGACAAACTCCCCATTGACGCGACCGACTGTCACTCCTGCAATCGGTCCTTCAAACGGAATGTCAGAAATCGTCAACGCTAACGAAGAACCAAACATGGCTGCCATTTCTGGTGAGCAGTCTTGATCAACGCTCATCACCATGCTGACAACTTGCACTTCGTTACGAAATCCTTCAGCAAATAGCGGCCGAATCGGGCGGTCGATGAGACGGCTCGCCAAAATCGCTTTTTCGCTCGGACGTCCTTCTCGTTTAATAAATCCCCCTGGAATTTTACCGACAGCGTATAAACGTTCCTCATAGTTAACTGTTAACGGGAAAAAATCCACGTTTTTTGGTTCTTTGGACGCTGTCGCTGTGCTCAATACGACCGTATCACCGTAGCGAACTAATACAGCGCCGTTTGCTTGTTTGGCTAATTCGCCAATTTCAACGGTTAACGGCCGACCTGCCCAGTCGATCGAAAACAGATGTTTTTCTTTTTCCATATAAACCGAGTACCCCTCTCTATGTACAAATGAAAAATCGTATTTGTTTTAGTATAATCAAATATCGGTGCAAATACTAATAAAAAGCGGGAATGCTCCCGCTTTTTACTTATCGGCGTAATCCGAGTTTGTTAATTAATTCACGATAACGGTTGACATCTTTGTTTCGTAAGTACGTAAGTAGGTTACGACGACGACCAACCATTTTCAAAAGACCACGACGAGAATGATGGTCTTTACGATGAACGCGTAAATGTTCGTTCAAGTTGTTAATTTGCTCTGTAAGGATAGCAACTTGTACTTCAGGAGAACCTGTGTCAGTTTCGTGAATTTTGAACTGGTTGATGATCTCGTTTTTACGCTCTTGTGTTAATGCCATCCTTGTTCACCTCCTCTTTTTTCAGCCCCAATTACCGAGCAAACGGCGGTGACTCGTATTGCCCAGCAATGGTTAACATACATTAAATAGAATACATGTTTTTCCGGCAAAATGCAAGGGGATTTTGAAAATATTCGCGTGCCGCTTGAACATCGCGGTGAATTTGTTCGATCAGCTCATGAACAGAAGAAAATGCCCGTTCGTCACGCAATCGTTTATGCCATTGGATCGATACGCTCGCACCGTAAATATGTGCTGAAAAATCGAATAAATGCACTTCAATCGTTGGCTCTTTCGGCTGTTCCGTATGAAATGTCGGCTTATATCCAACATTACATACTCCCGTCCACGTTTGATCGTCGATCGTGACTGTTACCGCATATACACCGATATGCGGAATAATGTAATCATCGTCAAGTGCAACATTCGCCGTTGGAAATCCGATTGTACGCCCGCGTTTATCCCCATGAACTACTGTGCCTGTCACTTCATATAATCGCCCAAGCAAATGTGGAAGTTGCTCCACGTCCCCTTTAGCTAAACATTGGCGAATATATGTCGAACTAATTTTCTCTTCACCAAACGTCTGTTTTGGAATAACCGTTTGCGTAAATTGTTCACGGGAATGAAACGGCAATGTTTCCATCGTTCCTTTCCCTAACCGTCCGTACGTAAAGTCAAAGCCAGCTACCACATGTTTGACACCAAGCCCAATAATGTATTCGTCAACAAATTGTTGCGGTAACAAATGAGCAAATTCAGGCGTAAATTGAACGATGTATAAATAATCTACCCCAAGTTTTGCAATTTGGTTTTCTTTTTCTTTTAAAGGCGTAATAAAACGAACATGTTGCTGTGAGCGTCCAAGCACGACAGACGGATGCGGATGAAATGTCATGACCGCACTTTTGTATTGATGATCGTCGGCAATTCGCTTTGCCGTCTGAATAACTTTTTGATGTCCAAGATGAACACCGTCAAAATAACCGAGTGCCATGACGAGCGGATCATCGTTTTTTTCTTTTAACGGATGGGACAGCCAAATCGTTTTCATCGTTTTCACCTACAATATTTTTAAAGGTTTCATATAGCTTTGCTTTGTCGGATGAGGCATGTAGATCGCTAACGCTTCACCTTGCTTATTTATCATCAATAGACGTGTAGGCATAGCAGATAAGGCAGGTAAAACCGACCCGTTTTTTACTTTTTTTTCTTCCTCATCGCTCAGTACGTATGTCGGCAAATGGGCTAACGCTCGTTCAATCGGCAAAAGCAACGTATGCGCTGTACCATTTTCTATATGTTGTTCAATATCGGCAAACGTCACGCATTGATCGAGCGTAAACGATCCAGACGCTGTGCGAACAAGATGTGACATGTGCGCCGGATACCCAAGTCGCTCTCCGATTTGAACAGCGAGTGTACGCACGTATGTCCCTTTACTACATGTCACACGAAAACGAAACGATATCCTTTCACCTGTAAATACTTGTCTATCATCAAGAAGGAGCAGTTCAAAAATGTGGACGTTTCGTTTCGGCCGTTCCACGTCAATACCTGCGCGTGCATACTCATATAGTTTTTTTCCATTTACTTTTACTGCGGAATACATCGGTGGAACTTGTTCAATGTCCCCTGTGAGATTAGCAAATACTTGCTCGATGTCATGTCGGAAAATCGGCTGTTCGATCGATTTTACTGAAACGATGTCACCTGATGCATCTTCTGTTGTCGTCGCTATGCCTAACGTCACTTCCCCTTCATACGTTTTTTTCTCCGCCGTTAATAGTTCAACAATTTTCGTCGCTTTGCCGATACAAATCGGCAATACACCACACACATTAGGGTCGAGCGTTCCTGTATGACCAACTTTTTTCGTTTGGAATAACTTACGAATACGCATGACACAATCGTGCGACGTCATGCCAGCAGGTTTATGTAACAATAACACTCCGTCCATCGCTTCACCTCTAAAATAGCGGAAATGGATAGACCGATGTCTATCCATTATTCTTCTTTATGTTCTTTTTCTTCGGAAATTTGTTTAATTAAACTTTCAATTCGTTGTCCGTAATCAATTGTTTCATCAATTTCAAAGTAAATTTCCGGCGTCTTGCGTAAACGAATACGTTGACCAATTTCTGAACGGATAAATCCCGTTGCTTTTGCTAATCCTTTGAGCGTATTCTTCTTTTGCTCTTCATCCCCAAGAACAGAAATGTACACTTTTGCTTGTTGCAAATCGCCCGTTACTCGAACATCCGTTACAGTAACGAAACCGATGCGTGGGTCTTTTAGTTTGCGTCCGATAATATCACTTAATTCTTTTTTCATTTGTTCGCCTACACGTGTGGCTCGCAAACTCATCATCATCACCTCGATTAAAACCACTCAAATGTTGTAACCGTTCGCTCGATTTCTGGAAACGAATCGATCAATTGCAACGCACGTTGAAGTTCTTGTTCCGTCGCTATTCGCTCGGCTGTAATAGCTACAATTCCAAGCTTCGTTCGTTGCCATACGTTTTGATAATCTACTTCGGCTACGGATATATTATATTTTTGTTTGAGCCGTGTGACAATGCGTTGCAACACGGCTCGCTTTTCTTTCAATGATTGAACGTCGTAAATGATACATTCACATTCGACGTACCCGATCATTTTCGTGCCACTTCTTGCATGACATATGCTTCAATAATGTCGCCTTCTTTAATATCATTAAAGTTTTTAATCGTTATACCACACTCGTATCCTTGTGCCACTTCTTTCACATCGTCTTTGTAACGTTTTAGCGTATCGATTTGTCCTTCATAAACAACGATGCCTTGACGAATGAGGCGAACGCTACTATCGCGCGTAATTTTTCCATCTGTCACATAGCATCCAGCTATTGTGCCGACTTTCGATACTTTAAACGTTTGACGAACTTCTGCTTGACCGATCACTTTTTCTTCGTACTCTGGATCAAGCATACCTTTCATCGCTGCTTCAATTTCTTCGATAACTTTGTAAATGATACGGTGGAGACGAATATCGACTTTTTCTGCTTCTGCAACACGTTTAGCATTCGCATCCGGACGAACGTTAAAGCCGATGACAATCGCGTTCGATGCAGATGCAAGCATAATGTCGTACTCTGTTACTGCGCCAACACCAGAGTGAATAATTTTGACGCGCACACCTTCTACTTCAATTTTTTGCAATGCGGCCACAAGCGCCTCGACAGAACCTTGAACATCCGCTTTGACGATAATGTTTAATTCTTTCATTTCGCCTTGTTTAATTTTTTCAAACAAGTCATCTAGGCTTACGCGCGCTTTGACGCTTCGTTGTTGCACAATTTGTTTTTGGGCACGCGCTTCACCAATTTGACGTGCTTTTTTCTCATCTTCAAATACCATAAAGCGATCGCCCGCTTGTGGTACTTCGTTTAATCCTGTAATTTCCACAGGTGTCGATGGACCTGCTTCTTTCACACGGCGACCGAGATCATTTGTCATCGCCCGCACGCGTCCATACGTATAGCCGACAACAATCGGGTCACCGACATGCAACGTACCAGATTGAACGAGAAGGGTAGCAACTGGTCCGCGGCCTTTATCTAATTTTGCTTCAATGACCGTTCCTGTCGCACGGCGGTTTGGATTTGCTTTTAATTCTTCCATTTCGCTAACAAGCAAAATCATTTCAAGTAAGTTGTCAATTCCTTCTCCTGTTAACGCTGATAATTTACAATAAATTGTATCTCCGCCCCATTCTTCCGGAACGAGTTCGTATTCCATTAATTCTTGCATGACGCGGTCTGGATTTGCCGTTGGCTTGTCGATTTTATTGACTGCGACGATGATTGGAACTTTTGCCGCTTTCGCATGGTTAATCGCCTCAACGGTTTGTGGCATGACACCATCATCAGCTGCGACAACAAGAATAACGATGTCCGTTACTTGCGCACCGCGTGCACGCATCGTTGTGAACGCTTCATGACCCGGTGTATCTAAAAACGTAATTTTTTTGCCGTTAACAACGACTTGATACGCACCGATATGTTGTGTAATACCGCCTGCCTCTTGTTCCGTTACTTTCGTATGACGAATTGAGTCAAGCAACGTTGTTTTTCCGTGGTCAACGTGCCCCATAATCGTGACGACTGGTGGGCGCTCGACTAAATCTTCTGGATTATCAACAATTTCAATCGTCTCAAATTCTGTTTCGTCAATCGTTACTTTTTCTTCTACTTCGACACCGTAATCCGAGCAGATTAACTCGATGGCATCTTTGTCTAAATCTTTGTTAATCGTTGCAATAATGCCAAGCATAAATAGCTTTTTAATAATTTCAGAAGGCTCTTTACCTAGTTTTTTCGCTAGTTCAGCAACCGTTAATGATCCTTCAAACGTAATTTTTTTCGGAAGCTCTTTTTCCTTTTTCTTTTGTACTTCTTGTTGTGGAGCTTGCTGAGGTTTTTGTTTTTTATTTTTTTTGTTATTGAAAATTTTCTTTTCTTTTTGTTGAATTTGCAAGTCGTGTTTTTTCCCTTCGCGATTTTTTACTACTGCTTTTTTAATTGGCACTTTCGTTTGAATGACTTCTTCGTCTTCTTCAAATTGTTCTAAAACAGGCTTTTTCACTGGTGCCTTCTTTTCTTCTTTTTTCGCTTCTTGTTTTTGTTCTTGTTTTTGCCCGTTTTTAAATGAACGATTTAATTGCTCAACAACATCTGCTTCAATCATCGTCATATGGTTCGATACGTCGATGTTCATTTCTTTTAGCTTATGAATCACATCTTTACTTGACACATTATGTTTTTTGGCATATTCGTATACACGCATTTTTGACATACATTCACCCCCAAAATGTTAGAGCATCGTTTTCAGTTTTTGTGCGAATCCTTCATCCGTAATCGCTACAACAACTCGTGCTCCTTTTCCAATCGCCCAACCTAATTCGTGACGATTGTCCACGTAACAAAGCGGAACGCGATAAAACGCACATTTATCGGAAATTTTTTTTCTTGTATTTTCTGACGCATCTTCCGATAAAATAACAAGCTTCGCGCGCTTACGCTGAATCTCTTTCACAACAAGCTCTTCTCCCGAAATGACTTTGCGCGCCCGATTCGCTAATCCGAGAAAAGAAGTCCACGGTTTATGATCCATTTGTTTCTCCGTTCTCCTTTTCAGCGAGCTGTAATAGCTGTTCATAAATGGAATCGTCAATGGTCGTTTTTAAATGATACGCTAAAGTATTTTTCTTTTTCGCAAGCAAAATACATTCTTTGCTTAGCGTAATGTACGCACCACGTCCCGCTTTTTTTCCTGTTGGGTCAATCGACACGTCGCCTTCTTTCGAACGAACAATGCGAATGAGCTCTTTTTTTGGTTTCATTTCCCCTGTGACTACGCATTTGCGCATCGGGATTTTTTTTGGCATATCATTCCACCTCACTAATCTCCTCTTCGTCAACTTGGAACGATGATGAAGAACGAGGGTAAATACCTAGTTGCTCCGCTTCAGACTCACTTTTAATATCAATTTTCCAATTCGTTAATTTCGCTGCTAGACGAGCGTTTTGCCCACGCTTTCCGATCGCAAGCGACAGTTGATAATCTGGTACAATGACCGTTGTCGCTTTTTCTTCTTCGTTAACGATGACGTCAAGCACTTTAGATGGACTTAGCGCATTCGCTACAAATTCAACCGGATCAGCAGACCAACGAACGATATCGATTTTTTCGCCTTTTAACTCGTTCACAATTGCTTGTACACGTTGTCCTTTTGGTCCAACGCATGCACCAACTGGATCGACCTCTGGATTATCAGAATGAACAGAAATTTTCGAGCGATCTCCCGCTTCGCGTGCAACGGACTTAATTTCGACTGTCCCGTCATAAATTTCCGGCACTTCTAATTCAAACAACCGCTTTAATAGCCCTGGATGCGTGCGCGATACGTAAATTTGTGGCCCTTTTGTCGTTTTTTCTACCTTTGTAATGTACACTTTAATGCGATCATGTGGTTTATATGTCTCATTCGGCATTTGTTCGCTCACCGGAAGCAACGCCTCAATTTTACCGAGGCTGACGTAAATAAATTTCGAGTCTGTCCGCTGGACAATGCCAGTCATAATATCTTCTTCACGATCGACAAATTCAGAATAAATGACGCCACGTTCTGCTTCGCGAACGCGTTGTGTCACGACTTGCTTCGCTGTTTGGGCAGCGATGCGTCCAAAGTTTTTCGGCGTCACTTCAATTTCAACAACGTCGCCTACTTGATAATTTGGATTGATTCGCTTCGCTTCATCGAGCGAAATTTCTAAGCGTGAATCGTACACTTCATCTACGACTTCTTTGCGCGCAAATACGCGAATCGTTCCCGTTTCTTGATTAAAATCAACGCGAACGTTTTGCGCTTGATTAAAATTGCGTTTATAAGCGGACACGATCGCCGCCTCAATCGCTTCAATTAACACTTCTTTACTAATGCCTTTATCGCGCTCAAGCGCCGTTAAGGCATCTAACAATTCTGTATTCATGAACCGGTCGTCCCCCTTTAATGTGAATTAAGAGAAAATGACAGCTAGCCGTGCACTAGCTACTTTTTCATATGGAATCGTGATCGTTTTTTTCTTTGTTTTCACTTTCACTTCTACCGTCACCGTTTGCCCGTCAAATGCAGTTAGCAATCCTTCAAACTCTTTTTGACCGTCGATTGGCTCATACGTTTTGACATAAATGTTTTTCCCGACAGCGCGCTCGAAATCTTTCGTCTTTTTGAGCGGACGCTCTGCCCCTGGTGATGATACTTCTAAAAAGTAATTGTGTGGAATTGGATCAACTTCATCAAGCTTTTCACTTAGCCGCTCACTTACGACACCGCATTGATCGATATCAATTCCCGTTGGTGAATCAATAAAAATACGTAGAAACCAATTTTTACCTTCTTTCACATATTCAATGTCGACAAGTTCTAACCCCATCTCTGTCACAATCGGAGTAACGAGCTCCTCGACGATGTGCGTGACTTTTTTCATGTCGATCCTCCTAACTGCAAGAAAATCCCTTGCAACGGCAAGGAATCTCGAATCAATACGAAAGAGTGGGTTTCCCCACTCTTTTTGTCCATTATCTTTACCATTTCCACTAGAACTATAACATATTGACAAAAAAATTGCAACTCATTCAAAAGAGCGACAATTGATTGTGATCTGGTAGCGACTGCAAGCACCCTCGGCTTTCAAGATATTCTAAAATCGTTTTTGACACTTTGCCTCGTTGTTGCAAGTCTTCTTTCGATAAAAACTCCCCTTCTTCACGTGCTCGCACAATGCTGAGGGCAACGTTTGTCCCTAGTCCAGGAATGGCATTAAACGGTGGAATAAGCGAGTTTCCGTCAATGATAAACTCTGTTGCTTGTGAACGATACAAATCAATATTTTTAAATGAAAAGCCTCGTTCGCACATTTCTAGCGCGATTTCAAGCACGGTTAACAAGTTTTTCTCCTTCGCAGACGCATCAAGCCCTTTTGACTGAATTTCCTCAATGCGTTTGCGAATCGCCGCAGATCCTTGAATCATGGCGTCTAAATCAAAGTCTTCTGCACGTACGGTAAAATACGATGCGTAATAAAGAAGCGGATGGTGGACTTTAAAGTACGCGATGCGTACCGCCATGAGAACATAGGCGGCTGCATGCGCTTTCGGGAACATGTATTTAATTTTTTTACATGATTCAATGTACCATTCTGGCACGTCATGTTTGCGCATTTCTTCTTCAAATTCTGGCGTCAATCCTTTTCCTTTACGAACGGACTCCATAATTTTAAATGCTAATGACGGTTCTAAACCGCGGTAAATTAAATACACCATAATGTCATCGCGACATCCAATCACTTCTGATAGTGTACACGTTCCGCTTTGAATAAGCTCTTGCGCGTTGCCGAGCCAAACGTCCGTCCCATGCGATAAGCCTGAAATTTGCACAAGCTCTGAAAACGTCTTCGGTTTCGTTTCCTCTAACATTTGGCGAACAAAGCGCGTGCCAAACTCTGGGATACCGAGCGTTCCTGTATTACACATAATTTGTTCAGGTGTCACCCCAAGCGATTCCGTACTACTAAAAATTTTCATCACCTCGGGATCATCGGTCGGAATGGTCTTTGGATCAATTCCGCTCAAATCTTGTAACATCCGAATGACTGTCGGATCATCGTGCCCGAGAATATCGAGTTTTAATAAATTGTCGTGAATAGAGTGGAAGTCAAAATGCGTCGTGCGCCACTCCGCGCTCGTATCGTCGGCTGGATATTGAATTGGTGTAAAGTCATAAATATCCATGTAATCTGGCACGACAATAATCCCACCTGGATGTTGCCCTGTCGTTCGTTTCACTCCCGTGCATCCGGCTGCTAAACGATCAATTTCTGCTGCGCGTACATGAAGGTTTTTATCGCTTATATACCCTTTGACAAATCCGTACGCCGTTTTGTCAGCGACAGTACCGATCGTCCCTGCACGATATACGTTATCTCCACCGAATAGCACCTTCGTGTAGTTATGCGCTCGCGGTTGATACTCGCCTGAAAAGTTTAAATCAATATCTGGAACTTTATCACCTTTAAACCCTAAAAATGTCTCGAACGGAATGTCGTGACCGTCTTTATTGTATCGCGTACCACATTTTGGGCAGTCTTTATCTGGCAAGTCAAATCCCGACCCGACCGAACCGTCATCGAAAAACTCGGAATGTTTGCAGTTCGGACAAACGTAATGCGGTGGGAGCGGATTCACCTCTGTAATCTCGGTCATCGTCGCGACAAACGATGAGCCAACTGAACCGCGCGAACCGACAAGATAACCGTCATCAAGCGATTTTTTTACGAGTTTATGAGAGATTAAATAAATGACCGCAAAGCCGTGACCAATAATGCTTTTTAATTCTTTTTCTAACCGTTTTTCAACGATGTCTGGAAGTGGGTCACCATAAATGCTCTTCGCTCGTTCGTAACTCATTCGGCGAATTTCTTCGTCCGCTCCCTCAATTCTCGGTGTGTATAACTCATCTTTAATCGGTTTCACGTCTCCAATGAGGTCGGCAATTTTTCTTGTATTTATGATAACAATTTCTTTTGCTTTTTGTTCACCGAGAAACGAAAATGCTTCTAACATTTCGTTTGTTGTACGGAAGTGAACATTTGGGAGTTTATGACGATTTAACGGATGACCACCAGATTGTGAGTGAATTAAAATTTTGCGATAAATTTTATCTTCTTTATTGATATAATGCACGTTCCCTGTCGCGACAACCGGAATGCCGAGCCGTTCGCCAAGCTGCACAATATTTGTAATAATTTCTTTTAGTGCCTCTTCGTCGCGTACATATTCCATCTCAATAAGGGGAGCGTATACTTCTGGCGGATGCACTTCAAGGAAATCATAAAATGGGGCAATTGCCTCTGCTTCTTCGATTCCTTTTTGCATCATCGCTTCAAATAGCTCGCCTTTATCACAGCCTGATCCGACTAAAATACCTTCGCGATGGTGTTGCAATACCGAACGCGGAATGCGTGGAACGCGATAAAAATAGTTCACATGTGAAAATGATACGAGTTTAAATAAATTTTTTAACCCAACTTCATTTTGTACAAGCAATGTTGCATGAAACGGTCGAGATCGTTGAAACGCCCCTTGCTCCTTTGATGCTTCGTTGAGCTGATCAAGATATTGAATTCCTTTTTCCTCAAGTTCTTTTAACAAGTGAATGAGCAAATACCCTGTCGCTTCTGCATCATAAATTGCGCGATGGTGTTGAGTTAATTCAATATTAAACTTTTTACAAAGCGTATTTAAACGATGGTTTTTTAACTCTGGATATAAATAGCGAGCAAGTTCTAATGTATCAATCACCGGATTTGTTACTTTGCCGCGATTGATTTTTTTAAACCCTGCATTTAAAAAACCAATATCAAACGTGGCATTATGGGCAACGAGCACACAATCGTCGATCCAATGGTAAAACTTTTTTAATACTTCTTCGACGTCTGGTGCGTCTTTTAACATATCATCTGTAATCTTTGTTAGTTCGATTGTCGTTGCGGAAAGCGGGTGATGCGGATTCGCAAACGACTCAAAACGGTCGATAATTTCTCCGTTTTTCACTTTTACTGCTGCCAACTCAATGATCGTGTCATATACAGCGGAAAGCCCCGTCGTTTCCACGTCAAATACGACAAACGTATCGTCCATGAGCCGACGATGCGCTTCATTATAAGCGATTGGTACCCCGTCATCGACAATATTTGCCTCTAGTCCATATAAAATTTTCACACCGTATTTTTTTCCTGCACTATACGCTTCCGGAAACGACTGAACGACCGCATGATCCGTTACAGCAATTGCTTCATGCCCCCATTTTTTCGCTTGTTCGACAAGCTTTGTAATGGAAGCGACCGCATCCATTTGACTCATTTGGGTATGAACGTGCAATTCTACACGCTTTTCTTCGGCTGTATCTTGACGCTCGTTTGGTTTCACTTCATTTAAGTCATTTGCAATAAGTACAAGATCGCGAACGAATGTGTCGTTTTGTACGCTGCCGCGCACTTTCACCCACATACCTTTTTTTACACGTTGCATCAATTCCGCGTCTTCTTTATCGCGTGAAAACATTTTGACAAGAATAGAGTTTGTATAGTCTGTCATTTTTAACGTCAATAACGTTCGTCCGCTTTTTAGTTCTTTTGCTTCAGCATCAAATACGTATCCTTGCACAACGACACGACGTTCTTCTTCTACAATTTGATCAAGCGAACGAATATGTTCCTCATCTTTAATTTGATAACCAATCACAAGCGAACCACTTTCTTCCCTTACGTTAGACGGTTCTTGTTTCGGCATCGCCTCTATAAAAGCAGCTAACGCTCGCTCCTCATCTTCTTTTTGTTTTTGTGCTAAAAATTGTTCAAACTGTTGTTCATCGTATTTCACGTCCGCTTCTAATTGTAAATATGGGAAGCCAAACGAAGCGTACGTCTCAGCAAATATTTCTGCAAATCGCTTTTTTAAAGCAATCGCTTCTGCTTCATTGCGTGCTTGGACAATTACTTTCGTTCCTTTGACGTGCGGTTGCTGCTGTGTCATTAGTGGAAGAAGAGGCGAGCTTTGTTGAATCGTTTCCACAAACATCGGCCAATACGATATGACGTCTTCGTCGGTAAACGTTTGATCTTCCGCTTCAATCGTGCATTGCACATGAGCGATGTGACGAAACTGTTCGATTAATCGTTTACGAAATTCCGCATATACATCCGCTCGTAAAATCGCTGGAAATTGAAAATAAAAATGCCAACATTTCGCACGTTTGTCGACAACTACTTTGTTAATCTGTCCATGTGCTAAGTCATTCGCTATATTAGACGAAGAAAGTTGTAGCTGTTGCAACAAAATAGAAAATCGTTCTTTTTGTTCTTCTCTCATCGTTGTTCGTTACAAAAAATGTAACGGTACACCTCCCTTTCTTTTTTATACATCGTTTGGGAGCGATAGACGACAGAAAGAGGGGGGGATCCCCCTCTCTGCCTATAAGTAACGGTGCAACGTTTCGATTAATTGCGACACGTGTACTTCTTCTGTTTCACCTGTTTTTCGTACTTTTACTTCAACGATTCCTTCATTTGCACGTTTTCCGACCGTCACACGCACAGGTAACCCAATTAAATCGCTGTCAGCAAATTTGACTCCTGGGCGCTCTGCTCGATCGTCATACAACACTTCAAACCCTTCTTGTTGCAAACGTACGTACCATTCGTCTGCAAGTTCTCGTTGCTCGTCCACTTTCGGATTGACAGAAATTAAATGCACATGGAACGGTGCAACCGCTGTCGGCCAAATGAGCCCATGCTCATCGTTATATTGTTCAGCGATGGCTGCAAGCGTACGAGATACGCCAATGCCATAGCATCCCATAATCATCGGTTGCATGCGTCCATTTTCATCTAAATACGTGGCATTCATCGCTTCGCTATAACGTGTTCCGAGTTTAAATACGTGACCAACTTCAATGCCGCGTGCAAAACGAATCGTTCCTTTTCCATCTGGCGACGGATCCCCTTCTTGAATGAAACGAACATCCGCATATTGCGCAACAAAGTCACGATCTGGATTGACCCCTTTATAATGATAATGTACTTCATTGGCTCCGCATACACCGTTGACAATCGCTTTTACCGCATGGTCAGCTAAAACGAGTACATCATGGCTCACGCCGATTGGGCCAAGCGAACCAACTTCACAGTTCATGACTTGCTTCGTTTCTTCTGGCGTCGCTAATTCCACAACAGTGGCTTCTAATATATTTTTTACTTTCACGTCATTGACTTCATGATCGCCGCGCACAAGAACAAGCACATAACGATCGTCTACTTTAAATAATAACGACTTGATGCATTTTTCTTTTGGTACTTGCAGAAATTGACTTACTTCTTCAATCGAACGTTGTTCCGGTGTATGCACTTTCTCAAGCGGCGCATGCGGTTCATCGCTTCGCTCATACGTCGCAATGACTGGCGCCATTTCAATATTCGCTGCATAATCGGACGAATCGGAATATGCAATCGTATCTTCCCCAACATCAGATAAAACCATGAACTCATGCGTATCTTTTCCACCCATCGCACCAGAGTCAGCAATGACCGCGCGGAAATTTAATCCGCAACGACGGAATACGTTTGCATATGCTTCGTACATTTTATTGTACACTTCATCTAAACTTTCGTGTGAAGCATGAAACGAATACGCGTCTTTCATAATAAACTCACGACCACGAAGTAAACCGAAACGCGGACGTTTTTCGTCGCGAAACTTCGTTTGAATTTGGTAAAGCGTAAGTGGCAAACGTTTATACGATTTCACTTCATCGCGAACGAGAGCCGTAATGACTTCCTCATGTGTTGCACCGAGCGCAAAATCACGATCGTGGCGATCTTTTAAGCGCATTAATTCCGGCCCATATGAATACCAGCGGCCTGACTCTTGCCATAACTCTGCTTGTTGTAGCGCTGGCATCAACAGCTCTATAGCACCTGCACGATCCATTTCTTCACGAATGATCGCTTCAACTTTTTGTAATACACGTTTACCAAGTGGTAAAAAGCTATATACTCCACTCGCGTTTTGACGAATGAAGCCAGCGCGAAGCAGCAGTTGATGACTTTTAATTTCTGCATCTGCCGGCACTTCACGCAATGTAGGAATAAACGACATACTTTGTTTCATCTTTTTTTAGCACCTCTTACTTCATTGATTTATAGGAAAAATTTTTGAATATCATTCCATGTAACAACAAGCATAAGCAACATCAGAAGAGCAAAACCGATAAAATGCACAATCCCTTCTTTTTGGCGATCAATTGGCTTTCCACGCAACGCTTCAATCGCAAAAAACGTTAAGCGTCCTCCATCAAGTGCTGGAAGCGGAAGTAAGTTGATAATCCCTAAGTTAATGCTTAAAATCGCACCCCATTTCATTAAGTAATACACGCCAGATTGAGCGACTTTATGTGTGGAAACGGCAATGCCAACAGGTCCAGATAGCATATCAAATGAAAATTTCCCCGTCAATAAATGACCCAAACCAACGATAATTTCCTTTGTCCAATAGTACGTTTCTAACGCACCTTGCTTGATCGCCCCAACAACCGATTTTTCCATCGGTCCATATACACCGATCAGTCCGATCGTCTCCCCTTCTATCGTTTTCTTTTCTGGTGTGACAGTGAGATCGATCATTTGACCGTTGCGCTTCACTTGAAATTGGAGCGGTTTTTCTGGGCTTTTTCGAATCATTGTAACGACATCCGTCCATGAAGACATCGGCTGTCCGTCAATCGAAACGACAATATCACCTTGTTTCAATCCTGCTTGACGCGCAGCACCGTCTTCTGTCAATTCACCAACAATCGGTTTATCAACAGGGTAGCCTTGTAATAGTCCAATAACAATAAAAATGACAAGCGCTAAGATGAAATTCATAAGCGGACCAGCGAAAATAGCCATCGCCCGCTGTCCGAGCGTTTTTGAACCGAATTGACGATCGTACGGTGCTATTTGTACTTCTTCGCGATCAATAACGATGTACGCTGGATCGCTTAGCTCAAAGCGTTGTAAGCGATCATCCTCATTCTCGTAACCTTCAATATATAGCTCATGTTCAAAGTCTGCGCGCTCCACCTCAATGATTTTCGCATCGGGATATTCGTCTTTATGATTGATGATCACTTTTTTCACTTTCCCGTCTGAATGAAACAATAAGCCGACAACTTGACCGCGCTTAACATCAATCATCTCTGGGTCTTCACCCGCCATGCGTACAAAACCGCCGAGCGGGAGCAAACGAATCGTATATGTCGTTTCTCCTTTTTTTATCGAAAACACTTTCGGACCGAATCCAATCGCAAACTCGCGGCATAAAATACCTGCTCGCTTAGCGAAAATGAAGTGACCTAATTCATGAAAAAACACAAGCGCACCAAAAATGATAAGAAAAGCAATAACCGTCTCCAAAGTTTCAACCACCTTTTACATGTGTAGTGATTTTACATATCGTCTCGTTTCAAGATCAACTGCATGAATCGTCTCAAGATCCGGATGAGCAATCGGTACGTGCCGCTCCATCGCTTTTTCAATACATTGTTCAATTGCTAGAAACGATATTCGTCCAGCTAAAAAGGCTGCCACCGCTTCTTCGTTGGCTGCGTTTAATACCGTTGGCATCGTTCCGCCTATTTTTCCTGCTTCATAAGCAAATTGTAAACAACGAAATCGGTTCATGTCCACTTTTTGAAAATGCAACGTGGCTACTTGTGCTAAGTTCAGTCGTTCATTATGTAGCGGAAAACGATCAGGATATGTTAATGCATATTGAATCGGTACCCGCATATCTGGCGTTCCGAGTTGAGCAATGACACTCCCATCATGAAATTGCACCATCGAATGAATGATGCTTTCTTTATGTAAAAGGACGTCAATTTGTTCATACGGTAATTGGAATAACCAATGTGCTTCGATCACTTCGAGTCCTTTGTTCATCATCGTTGCAGAATCAATTGTAATTTTTGCTCCCATCGACCAATTCGGGTGTTTTAACGCTTCTTCGACTGTGACGTATTGTAGTTGTTCGCGAGTCCGATCGCGAAAACTACCACCAGATGCCGTCAAAATAATACATTCGATATTTTTTTGCTGTTCTCCTTGCAGGCATTGAAAAATCGCAGAATGCTCACTATCGACAGGCAAAATAGTTACGCCGTAATCGGCAGCGTGTTTCATGACAAGATGACCTGCGGTAACTAACGTTTCTTTATTCGCTAACGCAATCGTTTTTTTCGCCTCAATCGCTCGTAACGTAGGTACTAATCCAACGCTTCCGACAACCGCATTGACGACAATGTCTGCTTCTTGAACTGTCGCTACTTCAACGAGACCATCTTCACCAGAAACGATGCGCACTCGCCCCGTATATTCGCTTTGTAGCATATGTGCATCTTCTTTTTGAGCAACACATACGACTTTCGGTGAAAATTGTTCAATAATATGTCGAGCTTGTTCTATATTTCGCCCGGCGGAAAACGCGACGAGACGAAACGCATCGCGATGAGTACGAATGACGTCTAGCGTTTGCATGCCGATTGAGCCCGTCGCTCCTAATAAACTAATTGCTCGCAAAAGCCCCACTCCTTTTTACGCAATAAGGTAAAACAGATGCAAAATTGGCAAAACAAATAACAAACTATCGAAGCGATCTAAAATGCCACCATGTCCTGGCAAAATAGCTCCTGAATCCTTTACTCCATAGTGGCGTTTAAATGCCGATTCCACTAAATCACCAAGCTGTCCGAAAACGGATAAAACGACTGTCGCAATGAGTAACATGAGAGAAGACGGAGCAAATGGCGATAACCACTCATACACGCTCACGACAACAAGGGCGCACAAAACACCACCAATAGCACCTTCAACTGTTTTGTTTGGGCTAATATGCTCCCATAGCTTTCTTTTTCCGAACGCGCGACCAACAAAGTACGCTCCGCTATCTGTTGCCCAAATTAAAAAGAGCGCATAAAAAATGTACGACAGCCCTGCTTCACGCACTTGAACAAAAGAATAAAAACCAACCCCTACATATAGTAAAGAGACAATCATAAATCCAACATCATCAAACGTAAACGCATTTTTAGATATTACCGTATAAATAAGCAACAAAAAGAGCCCAACGACGAGGATCCATATATTTATCATATGTTCATATGGATATAAAAAGAGCCATAATATAAGAAAACTAACGATGCTCGGAAACGAAAAAAGCGATATGCGTTTCATACGAATCAGTTCAAATAAACCAACTGTAGCTAGTATATACGTTAACACTAAAAATGGCCATCTGCCATATATGACGATCGGTAAAAAGACTGAAGCTGCAATAATTGCTGTTACAATTCTTTGTTTCATATGAAATTATACGCCCCCAAATCGACGGCTTCGTTGTTGAAATTCATGTACCGCCTGTAAAAAATGTTGTTCGGTGAAGTCTGGCCATAATACGTCTGTAAACCAAAATTCTGTATAAGCCAATTGCCAAAGCATAAAATTACTTAAACGAATCTCTCCGCTTGTACGAATAAGCAAATCGGGATCTGGTAAATCGTTTGTCATTAAATAGGAATGGAACATCTGTTCATTCACATCGCTTGCTTGAATCGTTCCATGTTGCACATCGTCAACAAGCTTTTGAACGGCATGCACAATTTCCGCACGACTTCCGTAGTTTAACGCAAAGTTTAAAATTAAGCCCGTATTTTGTTTTGTCTCTTCGATTGCTTTATCGACTGCACGTAACGTATGTAAAGGTAGCTGATCTTTATGTCCCATGACGCGTACTTGCACATTTTCAGCAATTAACTCTGGCAAAAATGTGTTCAAAAATTGCTCAGGCAACTGCATTAAATAATCGACTTCTGTTTTTGGTCGTTTCCAATTTTCTGTTGAAAATGCGTATAACGTTAACACTTTTACGCCGAGTTCATTCGCAAAGCGCGTAATTTTTCGTACCGTTTGCATGCCTTCATAATGTCCAGCCATCCGTGGCAACGCGCGTTTGTTCGCCCATCGCCCGTTCCCGTCCATGATGATCGCCACATGCGCAGGAATCGGTCCTTGTAAAATTGTTTCTTTTTCATATCCTTCTTCTTTGTTTTTCCATCTTTTTATCTTTTCAAACATAAGCGCGTGTCCTCCAGCTTTGATCCAACATGATTAGGCTGTGCGCCCTATTTTGTAATTATAACAAAAAACCCTCTATAAACATAGAGGGACTTATACTTCCATCACTTCTTTCTCTTTTTCTTTCGTAATCACATCAATTTTTGCGATATGATCGTCTGTTAATTTTTGAATGTCTTCTGTATAACCACGCAACTCATCTTCTGTAATTTCGCCATTTTTCTCTAGCTTTTTCAACTCATCATTTGCATCGCGGCGAATGTTGCGCACAGCGACTTTCGCTTCTTCCGCATATTTTTTTACTAACTTCACCAACTCACGACGGCGCTCTTCCGTTAGCGGTGGGATGGAAATACGAATGACTGAACCGTCGTTTGAAGGTGTTAAACCTAAATCTGATGCTAAAATCGCTTTTTCGATTTCCTTTAATACGGATTTGTCATACGGCTGAATAACAAGAAGGCGCGCTTCTGGCACTTGAATGCCTGCTAACTGAATAATTGGTGTCGGCATGCCGTAGTAATCGACTGTAATTTTTTCTAATAATGCAGGATTCGCACGACCTGCACGAATCGTTGCAAGTTCACGTGAAAAAGCTTGAACCGCTTTATCCATCTTTTCTTTCGCGTTCGTTAATACTTGCATATTATTTCCCCCTTACAATTGTTCCGATATTTTCGCCTAATACGGCACGTTTTATATTTCCTTCTTCCATGATCGAGAAAACAATAAGTGGAATATCGTTATCCATACATAACGATGAAGCGGTTGAATCCATGACGCCTAACCCTTGTTTAATCACATCTAAGTAGGAAAGTTCATCGTACTTCACTGCATTTTTGTCTACTTTTGGATCGGCGCTATATACACCGTCTACGTTGTTTTTCGCCATTAAAATGACGTCCGCTTCAATTTCTGCAGCACGAAGCGCAGCTGTCGTATCTGTCGAAAAGTACGGATTCCCTGTTCCTGCCGCAAAAATGACGACACGTTTTTTCTCTAAGTGACGAATCGCTCTTCGACGAATGTACGGCTCTGCCACTTGGCGCATTTCAATAGACGTTTGTACGCGCGTTTGCACACCAAGTTGCTCTAGGCTATCTTGCAAAGCAAGCGAGTTCATCACCGTTGCTAACATGCCCATGTAATCAGCTGTGGCGCGATCCATTCCCATTTCACTGCCGATTTTTCCGCGCCAAATGTTTCCGCCCCCAACGACAACGGCAACTTCGACTCCTAGTTCTGCTACTTCTTTTACTTGTTGCGCAATAGATTTAATGACAGACGGATTAATGCCAAATCCTTGATCACCAGCTAGCGCTTCACCGCTTAATTTTAAAACGACACGTTTATATTTTGGGCTTTTCATTGTAAACCTCCATACCGTTCTTTAAAAATAGGGAACACATATGTGTTCCCTATTTGTATTCATTACTTACGAACTTGGCTCATAACTTCTTCAGCGAAGTTATCTTGACGTTTTTCAATACCTTCGCCTACTTCGTAACGGATGAAGCTTTTTACAGTTGCGCCATTAGATTCTACAAATTGACGTACTTTTACATCTGGATTTTTTACAAAGCTTTGCTCAAGTAGGCAAATGTCTTCAAAGAATTTGCCTAAGCGACCTTCAACCATTTTTTCAACGATGTTTTCTGGTTTTCCTTCATTTAATGCTTGTTGTTTTAATACTTCGCGCTCACGAGCGATTTCTTCCGCAGATACTGCATCGCGAGAGACGTACTTTGGATTAATCGCAGCAATGTGCATCGCTACATCTTTTGCAATGTCGCTATTTGTTGTACCTTCCAATACTGTTAATACGGCAATGCGACCACCCATGTGTAAATATGCACCGAACGCTGCATGATCATCTTTTTCTACAACTGCAAAGCGACGTAACGTAATTTTTTCACCAATTTTAGCGATCGCTGCGTTGATATGTTCCTCTACTGTCGCACCGTTATCCATTTTTTGCTGCAACGCTTCTTCTACTGTTGCAGGCTTATGTTTTAATAAATGATCTGCTAATTCTTTTACTAATGTTTTAAATCCTTCGTTTTTCGCAACGAAGTCTGTTTCAGAGTTTACTTCTAAAATGACAGCTGCATTTCCGTCAACTTCAATTAATGTTGTCCCTTCAGCTGCAATGCGATCCGCTTTTTTCGCTGCCTTTGCCATTCCTTTTTCACGAAGCCAGTCAATCGCTTTTTCCATATCACCGTTTGTTTCTGTTAACGCTTTTTTGCAGTCCATCATTCCTGCGCCAGTTTTTTCGCGCAATTCTTTTACCATTTGAGCAGTAATTGCCATATTAAACATCCTCCTTTTTATGTGCCAAATCGTATGTACACAAACCGAAATGGTTCGTATGCTTATTATGCCCGATTTTCTTAAAAAAAGGTGATAAAAGGCTCCCCCTCTTATCACCTTTCACATGCTTACTCAGCTGTGACAACGGCCTCTTCGCCTTGTTTTGCTTCTAAAATCGCATCAGCAATTTTAGATGTAAGAAGTTTCACAGCGCGAATCGCATCGTCGTTCGCAGGAATGACATAGTCGATTTCATCTGGATCACAGTTTGTATCCACGATTCCGATGATCGGAATGTTTAATTTACGAGCTTCTGCAACGGCAATGCGCTCTTTGCGTGGGTCGATGACAAATAATGCATCTGGCAATTCTTTCATTTCTTTAATACCGCCTAAAAACTTTTCAAGACGCTCTAACTCTTTCTTTAGTTTTACCACTTCTTTTTTAGGCAATACATCGAATGTGCCATCTTCAGCCATTCTTTCGATTTCTTTTAAGCGTTTAATGCGTTTTTGAATAGTCGCAAAGTTTGTTAACGTTCCACCTAACCAACGTTGGTTCACGTAGAACATGCCAGAGCGCTCTGCTTCTTCTTTCACAGAATCTTGCGCTTGTTTTTTCGTACCAACGAATAAAATTTTACCACCGTTTGCCGCAAGTTCTTTGACGAAGTTATACGCTTCTTCTACTTTTTTCACTGTTTTTTGTAAGTCAATGATATAAATACCATTGCGCTCAGTGAAAATGTACTTTTTCATTTTCGGGTTCCAGCGACGTGTTTGATGCCCGAAGTGAACCCCTGCTTCAAGCAATTGTTTCATTGAAATGACAGACATCTTTCATCCTCCTACACGGTTTTTTTCCTCCGCTCATGTCATTTTTAAGCAAGACTGCAATGCAGCACCGTTGCTTAAATCGATGAGCGTGTGTATTCACACCAAGTAGAACTATATCATAATTAAAAAGCACATTCAACTACTTTTGGTGAAATTTAAGCAAAAGCTCCATTTCTGTTTTGCCACGTTTGAGCGTCTTCGCGATCTCATCGATCGTTTTTCCTTGTTGTTGAAGTTTTAATGCTTCTGAAACAAGCGACTCGAGCGGTTGCTCTTCCTTTGGCGCAGTTGACGATAATTCGATCCGATCAACAACATGCTCAACTGGAGGAGACATTTGTTCTTTTCGCAACGAACGAAAATGTTGGCGAACAGTCGATGATGTAATTTGTTTCACAAATCGTTCATTTTCTTCTTTAAACTGCATTAAATATGTTGTCATCATCGTTTCCATTTCGCGAATAAGCTCCGCTTGCTCTTTTTCCGTCTCTTTAATTTTCACCCATCTTAAAGATAAAAGGATGATAAGAAAGAGCGAAATACCATGCAAAACAAAGCTAATAAACCATAAAAACGTTGTCATATCATCCCTCTTATCCGGTAAAATCAATATGCGTTCCTTTGTAAGGATGTTTGCTTTTTTCTTTCTTCTCAGATTGCTTTTTCCATTTGGCACGTTCGCTTTGTTCAGCTTTCGTCACTTGCTGCCGAATACGCTCGTCTTGTTTTTTCATTTCTGTTGCAAGCTGTTGTTGAGCAAGCTGTCCGTACTGTTGCATATGTTCTTGCCACTTTCCGAGCTCATGCGTTTTCGGCAACGCTACTTGTAACTCGACTAACTTTAAGCTCATCGTTTCACTTCCTTCATAAAAATTGTTTGATGAAGGACTGTCATATCGCTTGCTCAATCAGTTTGCGCATTTTAAATAAAGCTTTTGCATGAATTTGGGAAATCCGTGACGTCGACAGTCCCATAATATGCCCGATTTCTGTAAACGTCAGTTCCTCTTTGTAAAACAAACTAATGACTAACTGTTCTTTTTCATTCAATTGTTGTATGACGTTTGCTAGTTGAGCAATTTGTTCTTCTCGCAATATGTGCTCTTCAGGCGATGGCGATCGGTCATCACGTATCGTAAACGATGATTGATCATCGTCATCGTCAAACGGTCGCTCATCAAGCGATAAAATATTCGCGAAAAATTGCTCATTCATGATTGCGTATACTTCATCTTCTGATATATTTAACGCGTGAGCCACTTCCTCGGCACTAACGTCACGCATATGCATTTGTTGCAACTGCTCAATTGTCGCTTCAATTTTTTTCGCTTTTTCTCGCACACTTCGGGGAAGCCAATCTTCTTTGCGCAAACCATCTAAAATGGCGCCACGAATACGAAATGAAGCATACGTGTCAAACTTTAAATCACGCGAAGGATCGAATTTTTCAAGCGCATCGTATAAACCGAGTAGCGCTAAACTTTTTAAATCTTCTTTTTTCACGCTTTTCGGAAGGGATGAAGCCATACGTTGTACGTGATAATCGACAAGTGGCATATACTTTTCAATCAGTTGGTTGCCCGCCTCACGATCGCGGGCATCAATCCACTTTTGCCAGCACAATATATCATCCCCCCTAAGCTACTATTTGTCTTCGTGACTTAATAATTGACGAATATACTCGGCTACTTTTTGTTGTTCTTCTTCACTTAAGTCTTCAATCATCTGTTCAACTTCAGTGTCATTCCGTTGTGCAAACGAAACGTTCGATGTTGATTCATCTCTTTGGATAAATCCGATCATCCAGCGAACAATAAATGCAAAGACAAAGAAAACAACAAATGTAATGAACGCCCGTATTGTAGATGTCCATATACTATTTTGCAATAGTGAAGAAAAAAAGGCGATCATACAGCCGAATAAAGCAAAGCCAATGTTAAATTTCCATGTACCAGTCATTACATTTCCCGTACCCCTTGATTTACTGTTCGAATGAGCAATATACCTGTTTTCGGATGAAATTCAATTGTCCGTCCACTACTTCCCCCAACGTCTTCCGCAACAACAGAGATGCGAAAGCGTTGAAGCTGCTGGCGAACAGCCTCAACGTTGCGCGGTCCGATTCGCATCATATCCGTCGTTCCTGTGCGAAACTGAAACATTTGTGCACCACCAGCCATCTTCGCTTTCAAATGACCGTTCCTTCCCCCTGCCTCAATGACGCGCCGTACTAACTCTTCAATCGCAGTGTCGGCATATTTGGCTACATTCATTTGGTCAGATTTTGCTAACGATGAATCAGGTAACATGACGTGCGCCATCCCGGCCACTTCTTTTGCTAAATCATATACGACCACACCAACGCACGAGCCAAGCCCGCATGTACGAATGACATGTGGCGCTTTTACAACGTTCATGTCAGCAATCCCGACTTTCACTACTTGAACAATTTCACTCATCATCGTCCACACCTAAAGCCCGAAAAATGATACGAAATGATTCAGGGTCAGGAAGTAGGAAAAAGTGGCCATTGACACGATCATCCGGCTGATGTTCTTCATGAATGGCTGTATCAACGACGATGACATGATCACCGACGCGCGACATTTCAATTAATCCGTAGCTTAAAATTGCACCGATCATATCAATGCTGAGCGCCGGAACAGATGGATGTAAATTTAAATTGGTAAAATCTGATAAAGATGATAAATACGAACCAGCTAAAATGTTACCCAGCTCTTGCAATGCCGACAACGATAGTTCTGAACAATCTTGTTGTAATTTAAACTGTTCGTCACCAATCATTTGTTGAATAAATCGTTCCGCCTGCTCGATTGATAATACGAAAAACATATTGCCCGGTGCATCTCCTTCAATACGCAAAAAAACAGCAGCAACGACATTGTCAGCTCCTCCGACAATGTCCATCATTTCATCAAAAGAAATGATGCGCACATCAGGAATCGTCATTTCAATTCTTTTATTTAAAAGCTTTGATAACGCTGTTGCTGCGTGACCCGCACCAATATTTCCAATTTCTTTTAGTATGTCCATATGGACGGCATTCATCCGTTCAAAATATGACATGGACGATTTATCCTTTCTCTGTTTTTAATACTTTTTCTAAGTTTAATAAAATAAATAGGCGCTTTCCGATTTTTACAACACCGTTAATATAGTCTGCTGTTGTTGCATCAACTACTTCTGGCGGCGGTTCAATCGCTTCTGTTGAAATATCAACGACATCGTTTGCCGCATCAACAATTAAACCGACTTCCATATCATCAAGCGCGACGATAATGACGCGCGTATGATCGGAAAATGTCGCTTCTTCCAATCCAAACCGCATGCGTAAATCGATAATCGGTGTAACGACTCCACGCAAATTAATGACGCCCTTTACATATTTCGGAACGCGTGGAACGCGTGTAATATGTTGAATTTTTTCAATCGAGCGCACTTGTTGAACCGGAATCGCGTATTCTTCGTCTTTTAGTTGGAACACAATTACTTTCAGCTCAGCCACATTTCATTCCCCCTCTCGCTTGCTCCTACTTAATTAACGCGTTGCAATCAATAATGAGCGCGACTTGTCCGTCACCTAAAATCGTTGCCCCAGAAATCGCAAACACGGACGTTAAGTAGTTACCAAGCGATTTTAACACCACTTCCTGTTGACCGATAAATGAATCGACGACAAGTCCAGCCATTTTTTCACCTTTACGCACCATGACGACCGATAAGAAATCGTCTTCTTCTGTAATGACCGGCACTTCAAAAATATCTTTTAAGAATAAAAGCGGAACAACTTTTCCACGAAAATCAATAACTTTTTGATTGTGAGCATGTAAAATATCTTCTTTTTTCACAATGGCTGTCTCGATAATCGATGACAACGGAATCGCATATTTTTCGTTTTGAATTTCAACTAGCATGACAGAGATGATCGATAATGTAAGCGGTAGCTGAATCGAAAAGACTGAACCGATCCCTTCTTCCGAGTCAATCGATACCGATCCACCAAGCGACTCAATCGTACTTTTTACAACATCTAATCCGACACCACGTCCTGAAATGTCAGATACTTTATCCGCTGTTGAAAAACCTGAAGCAAAAATAAGTTCATATACTTGCTTATCCGTTAAATTGGCTGCGTTTTGTTCCGAGATAACGCCTTTACTAATGGCTTTTTTCAACACTTTTTCACGGCTAATGCCCGCACCGTCATCTTCAATTTCAATGAATACATGGTTGCCGCTATGATATGCTTTGAGTTTGACTGTTCCTTCTTCCGGTTTCCCTTTCGCCCGACGCACATCTGGTGTTTCAATGCCATGATCGATCGCGTTGCGCAACAAGTGAACAAGCGGATCGCCAATTTCATCAATCACTGTGCGATCGAGCTCCGTTTCTGCTCCGATAATTTCAAGATTAATTTTCTTTCCTAAATCACGAGCTAATTGACGAACCATCCGCGGAAAGCGGTTAAATACCGTTTCAACAGGCACCATGCGCATATTTAAAATAATGTTTTGTAAGTCTCCTGAAATGCGCGACATCCGTTCAACTGTTTCATGTAATTCAGGGTTGTTTAACTCACGCGAAATTTGTTCTAGTCGACCGCGATCAATGACAAGTTCTTCAAATAAGTTCATTAATACGTCAAGACGTTCAATATTGACGCGAATCGTTTTGTTGCTTACTTGCTTTCCGATCGCTTTTTCTTCTTGTCCTTCTTGTTTTTTCTCCACAACTTGTTCAACTGTTTTTGGCTCTTCTTTTTGTTCCACCGGTTTTTCGTGCGCATTTTCCTGCGCAACAGGTCTATGTAAATCAACCGGTTGGACGTTTACTTCTTCTACTTCAGATACTTTCATAATGCGCTTTTGTAATTCATCTTGTGATACTTTTGTCACTACCGTCACAACAAATTGATCGTCAAACTGTTCGGCCTCAAGCATTTCAACAGTCGGAACAGACTTGATCACTTCCCCGACTTGTTCAATCACTTCAAAAATCATAAATACACGGGCAGCTTTTAATAAACAGTCAGAGCGCAGTTTGATCGTCACTTCATAACTGTGGAACCCTTGTTCAGCCGACTGTTTTAAAATCGTGTATTCAAACTCATCGTATGTTTGTTCATATGTTGGAGTGCTTTTTTGTGCTACAACGGCTTCTCCTTTTTCAATTTGCTTTAACTGCGCAACAACTTCTGCGACGTCACGTTTTCCATCTCCGCCTTCTGCAATGGAAACGACCATCGCTTCTAAATCGTCAACAGCGCGAAAAATAACGTCAAGCAGCTCAGGCGTAACCGCAATTTTCCCATTACGAATCGCATCGAGTACATTTTCCATTTGATGTGTTAAATTTGCTAAGTCCTCAAATCCCATCGTTGCTGACATTCCTTTTAACGTATGGGCGGAGCGGAAAATTTCATTGACGATCGACACATCGTCTGGATTTTTCTCCAGTTCTAGCAGTTGCTCGTTAATTGTTTGTAAATGCTCTTTACTTTCATCAATAAACACTTCGAGGTATTGACTCATGTCCATTGTTCCTATCCCCCTCAAACTTGTACGTGTTTCATTACCGCTTCAGCAATATCGTCCACGTGAACGATCTCGTCAACAACGTTTGCAGCAATGGCTGACTTAGGCATGCCGAATACAACGGAAGATTCGGCAGATTCTGCAATAACAAACGTCTTACCCGAAGACTTTAATTGTTTTAATCCTGCTGTACCGTCTGAACCCATGCCTGTCATAATAACAGCGATTTTCTCGTAATCTGTGAACACACTTAACGATTCAAACATGACATCAACAGAAGGACGATGTCCGTTTCGCGGTGTTCCTTCATCGAGATGAATGGCAAGCGATGTGCCGACACGTTTGACACATAAATGTTTTCCTCCTGGTGCGATATACGCTGTCCCCTTTTGAATAATTTCACCATCTTCTGCTTCTTTGACGCGAATGTGACATAATGAATCAAGTCGAGTCGCTAACGACTTTGTAAACCCTTTTGGCATATGTTGAACGACTAAAATCGGTGCGGCAATCGTTGCTGGAAATTTTGTTAATACGTGTTGAAGCGCACGCGGTCCACCTGTTGATGTACCGATCGCGATGATTTTTTTCTTTCCACTTACATTTTGTCGTTCACTTACCTCTATTTTACTATATTGCTTTTGTGGCAACATAGACATTTTTTGTTTTGTTTTCACCGTTCGTAAATTCGCTTCGCTTGCCAAAAGCACTTTTTCGATCATTTTATCTTTGATTTTATATAAATCTAGCGAGATCGCTCCGGAAGGCTTCGCAATAAAGTCAACCGCCCCGTATTGCAACGCTAAAATCGTATTTTCCGCCCCTTCTGTCGTCGTGCTTGAGATCATCACGACAGGAAGAGGTCGTTTCTGCATAATATGCTTTAACGTTTCAAGCCCGTTCATGACAGGCATCTCAACATCTAGCGTCACGACATCCGGATTTAATTTCTCAATTTTTTGTAACGCTTCTTGTCCGTCACGTGCTGTACCGACAACGTGCAGCCGCGGATGTTCGGACAAAAAATCGCTAATTAATTTTCGCATAAAAGCCGAGTCATCAACGACGAGCACTTTTGCTTTCTTCACAGCGATGATAACCTACCTTTCTAAAAAGTATTGACGCAGCTTGGCAAAAAAGTGAAACGGGCGTTTCGCTTGTTCTTCATGTTCTTCATTTGCTAAATAGCGATCTGCCATTTGCACAAGCGCCCTGCTCGCCTTCGCGCCTGGGTCAAACAAAATAAAAGGCGTTTGACGAATGACAGCAGTGCTTACTATTCGATCTTCTGGTACATAACCTAACGCATGTAGTTCTTTTCCTAAAAACCGTTTCGCCACTTGTTTTAAACGTTGCAACGTTTCAGCTCCTTCTTTATCCGAACGTGCGCGATTGACTAACACATAAATCGGGAGTTGGGGAGCCGTTACATGAATGTATTTCATTGTTGCATATGCATCTGTCAACGCGGTCGGTTCAGGTGTCGTTACGATAAAAATATCATCTACTGCCTTGAGCAACTGAAGACGATCTTCAGACATACCCGCTCCCATATCGAAAATGAGATAGTCGTATTGCTCGGAAACGAGTTGCAATTGTTCAATAAAATATTCGACTTTTTGCCCATCCATATGAAAAATTTCCGTTAATCCCGTTCCCCCTGCAATAAACGATAACTGTTCTGGTCCTGTTTTTATAATATCATGAATAGTAACGTTTGGACGAAAAATATCCATAATTGTATGAGATGACGTTTGTCCAAGTAAAATATCGATGTTTCCCATGCCAATATCCATATCAAACAACAATACATGTTTTCCTCGTTGGCGCAACGCTAAGGAAAAGTTTAACGAAACGTTCGACTTTCCAACGCCACCTTTGCCGCTCAATACAGCAATCGCTTTCGTTTCTGCTCCATGTTGCATTTTTTTCACACGTAAACGTAAGCTTTCCGCTTGATCTCTCATCATCATTGCTCGACCCCAGTAACCATATTTGCCACAAGCTGTGGAGTAGCTTCAACAATATCATCAGGTACGTTTTGCCCGTGCGTCATATACGCTGCACCGATGCCGCACTGGATCATCATATTTAACATCGCTCCGTGTCGACTCGTTTCATCGACTTTCGTAAAAATAAATTTATGAATCGGAATAATGGAAAACTGCGTGTAAATGTCTTTCATATCCCGCCATTTTGCTGTAAGTGATAATACAAGGAACGTTTCCATTTCTTCATTAAAATCAATCATTTCTTTTAAATCGTTCACATATTGAGCGTTACGAAAATTTCGTCCGGCTGTATCAATAAATACAATATCGTATGACGCGAGCTTTTCTTTCGCTTGGCGAAAATCTTCAAGATTGTAGCATACTTCAAGTGGAACATTTAAAATTTTGGCATATGTTTTTAACTGATCGATCGCGGCAATACGATACGTATCTGTCGTAATAAACGCGACTTTTTTTCCATGTTTAATGACGCAATCGGCGGCCATTTTCGCAAGCGTTGTCGTTTTGCCAACACCCGTCGGTCCAACAACGTTGACAAATTTTTTTTGAAAAGAAATACCGCCGAACGAAAGAGAAGATAATGTGTTTACAATTTCCTCATAAAGCCATTTCTTTACTTCGTCATCCGATCCGTTCGCACCCGACGTGTACCATCGTTGC
The DNA here is from genome assembly GCF_054815885.1 of Anoxybacillus sp. TBDG-1. Taxonomy (NCBI): domain Bacteria; kingdom Bacillati; phylum Bacillota; class Bacilli; order Caryophanales; family Anoxybacillaceae; genus Anoxybacillus; species Anoxybacillus sp. TBDG-1. Next base: position 50,594 of record NZ_JBTZSY010000003.1, on the reverse strand, counting down.
AACAACGTAGACATAAACATCGCTCGCACATCATCGCTTACTTCTTGATCAATTAAATGGGCATCTATCGCTTTCAACGAAGCGGGGTAATGCTCAACTCCCCCTCCTTGTGACAATTGACGGATCGTCGCCTTTAATTCATGAATTTCTTTTAATAGCTGTTCATCACGCAACGGTTCTGTGCGCTCTTTTCGTTTTTCTTTCATTTTTTGAACAGGCGGAGTGGTTGGTTTTGGATCAACAGCAGCAATCACTTCAATATTTTTTCGGGAAAACAATCCAAAAAAACCTTTTTTGTGTACAACTTTCGAGTTTAAAATAACAGCATCATTTCCAAGTTCCGCACGAATCATTTTCATCGCTTCTGGCATAGACGAAGCAACAAACTTTTTTACTTTCATTCCACATTCACCACCCCAACACTTTGAACTTCCACATTGGCTTCAAGTTCATTATACGACAATACCGGAACGTGACGGAAATATCGTTCGGTTAATTGTCTCACATACATGCGCACAGCCGGCGAGCAAAGCAAAATCGGCGATTGATCTTGAAAAGGAAATTGCTCAATTTGCATCGCAATTGCTTCAATAATTGCTTGTGAAACAACGGGATCAAGCGCTAAATAATTACCGTGCTCCGTTTGTTGCACACCTTCGGCAATCATTTTTTCGACTTTTCCTGATAACGTAATGACACGTAACGGTTGACCTTCAACCACATATTGGCTCGTAATTTGACGGGCGAGTGCTTGACGAACGTATTCTGTTAAAAGATCTGGATCTGTCGTCATTCGAGCAAAATCCGCAAGCGTCTCAAAAATGACCGGCAAATTGCGAATCGATACTTTTTCACGCAATAAATTCGCCAGCACTTTTTGAATGTCGCCTACCGATAACGGATTTGGTGTCACTTCTTCGACTAAAATAGGATACGATTCTTTCACATGATCGATTAACTGCTTCGTTTCTTGACGACCAAGCAACTCATGCGCATGCGCTTTTAACAACTCCGTTATATGTGTCGATACGACAGACGGAGGATCAACAACTGTATATCCAAACATTTCAGCTCGCTCTTTCATTTCTTCAGAAATCCATTTTGCCGGCAAGCCGAATGCTGGCTCAACCGTATCGATTCCTTCAATCGAATCATCTTCAATGCCCGGACTCATCGCCAAATAATGATCAAGCAGCAACTCCCCTCGTGCCACTTCATTCCCTTTAATTTTTAGTCGATATTCATTCGGTTGCAGTTGAATGTTATCGCGAATACGAACAACTGGAATAACGATACCAAGCTCTAAAGCAAGTTGGCGACGAATCATGACGATACGATCTAATAAATCCCCACCTTGATTCGCGTCAGCAAGCGGAATTAATCCATATCCAAACTCGAACTCAATCGGATCAACGCTTAATAAACTAACGACGCTTTCTGGGCTTTTCATTTGATCCATTTCGATTTCTTCTTCTGTTTCTTCTTGTGTTGTTTCAGACACATGCGCTTGTTTTGTTAATTGATATGCTCCAAAAGCAAGCAAAGCCGCGATCGGCATCGTTAATAAATCATAAATTGGCGTCAACAATCCGAGTAAAAAAATCGTCCCTGCTGTGACATATAGCATTTTCGGATAAGCAAACAGTTGCCGCATAATGTCGGCACCTAAGTTATCATCGGAAGCGGCACGCGTGACGACAATTCCTGTCGCTGTTGAAATTAATAGCGCTGGAATTTGGCTAACAATTCCATCTCCAACAGTTAATAGTGTATATCGTCTTGCCGCCTCCCCAATATCCATCCCTTGTTGTACCATACCGATGACAATTCCAAATAGCATATTAATTAACACAATAATAATTCCTGCGATGGCATCACCTTTAACAAATTTGCTTGCTCCGTCCATCGCACCATAAAAATCAGCTTCTTGCGCAACTTTTTCGCGTCGTTCTCTCGCCTGTTGTTCAGAGATGATGCCCGCATTTAAATCCGCATCAATGCTCATTTGTTTTCCAGGCATCGCATCGAGCGTAAAGCGCGCCGCAACTTCAGATACGCGCTCTGCCCCTTTTGTGATGACAACGAATTGAATAATAACTAAAATTAAAAACACAACGAAACCGACAACAACATTTCCACCAATAACGAACGTTCCAAACGTTTCAACAACTCCCCCTGCTTCTCCTTTACTTAAAATCGAACGAGTCGTTGAAACGTTTAAACCGAGGCGAAATAATGTAAGCAAAAGGAGAAGCGAAGGGAAGATCGAAAATTGGAGCGGTTCGCGCATATTCATTGATGTTAAGAGAACGAGCAACGCAAGAGAAATATTCATAATAATGAGGACGCTAAGCAACCATGATGGTAGAGGAATGATAAGCATCGCTACAATTAATACAACCATAAGTAATACAGATAAGTCCCTTGCCGACATAAACGTTCTCTCCTGTCTACATACATGAAATTAAAGTTTATTTTTCGTTTTATAGACGTACGCTAAAATTTCCGCCACCGCTTTAAAAAACGCTTCTGGAATGACCATCCCGACATCGGTTTGATCGTATAATGCGCGGGCGAGCGGACGATTTTCAACGATCATGACATCGTTTTTTTTAGCAATATCTTTTATTTTTTGTGCCATATAGTCTGCTCCTTTAGCGACAACGATTGGGGCATCTGCTTGTTGTTCATCATACTTTAACGCAACCGCAAAATGTGTCGGGTTTGTAATGACGACATCCGCTTTCGGTACTTCTTGCATCATGCGACGCATTGCCATTTCCCGTTGCTTTTGCTTAATGCGCGATTTAATTAATGGATCACCTTCTGTCTTTTTGTATTCATCTTTAATGTCTTGCTTTGACATACGAATATTTTTTTCAAAATCGTACCGTTGATACAAATAATCGAACAGCGAAAGAAACAGTAAAGCGACAGAAGCAGCAATCCCCATTTGAATCGTTAAACGTCCAAGCGTAGCCGCGCTTGCGCCAATGGATTTATGGGATAGTGATAAAATATCGTCGATGTGTAGCCATAAAACAGAAAATGTGACAACACCAACAAACAATACTTTTAAAATGGACTTTAACAATTCCACAAGCGCACGAAGTGAAAATATGCGCTTAAACCCTTGAATCGGATCGAGTTTACTTAATTTCATTTGCAACGGTTCCGTCGTGAATAAAAAACCGACTTGTACAAAATTAGCAAATAGTGCCGCGGCAATCGCAGCTAAAAAAATTGGTCCGACGAGCATAGCAAGTTGTCGCAGAAGATCAACGAAAATGAGATGCACAGAATCGACCGTGACGTCCATAAAAAAGTAATGTTGAAACGACTGGCGAAATAGCCGTACAACCGCATCTCCCCATACGCCCGAAGAAAACGAAAGAACGAGAAAAACAACGAGCATTAAAAAGGCAGCGGTCGCATCCGCACTTTTTGCTACTTGTCCTTTTTTACGCACTTCTTGCCGTTTTCTCGGCGTTGCTTTTTCTGTTTTTTCTGCGGCGAAAAACTGCAAATCAACGGACAGCCAGTTCACGCTACGCGCCTCCTAATAGTTTCATCATGCCGCGCATCGACATAAAGGTGAATTCAAACAATTGTTTTGTAACGACAAACATACTTGAAAACACAATGACAAACAAAACAAAACTAACGATAATTTTCACAGGTAGTCCAATGACAAAAATGTTCATTTGTGGAACAGTACGCGCCACAATGCCAAGCGCTACATCAACTAAAAATAAACAACCGACAATCGGAATCGCCATTTGCAATGCAATAACAAACATCGCTTGAAATAAACGAACTGCTTGTTCTGCGATTTGTCCATTCCCGAAAGAAATGAGATGATCGAGCGGAATAAACTGATAGCTATAAAAAATACCGTCTAACAACAAATGATGTCCATTGACGGCGAGCAAAAAAAACAAAGCAAGCGTGTATAAATATTGTCCCATTAATGGGCTTTGGGCGCCTGTTTGCGGATCGATAACGTTTGCGATCGCAAATCCCATTTGAAAATCAATGAATCCGCCTGCAATTTGAATTGCTGACATGATCATAAAAGCAACAAGCCCAATAAGTAGCCCAACAAGCACTTCTTTCATTAGCAACATCATATACGTTCCGTCAATATTTAATGGCTTTGGATCAAGTGAAAAAAACATGAGCCAACTGATAAAAAAAGCAAAACCGATTTTATGAACGTTTGGTATGTTACGATAAGAGAAAAGCGGCATCGTCACAAAAAACGAAGCGACGCGCGCAAAAATAAGCAAAAACGTCGGTACATACGTGTATAACTCCATACGCTTCATCCTACAAATTTGCTTAAGTTATTAAAAATGTTGTATGCATATGAAATCATGCGCGAAAGCATCCACGGTCCGAAAAAAACTAAACCAATTAACACAGCAACAATTTTTGGAACAAATGCTAACGTTTGTTCTTGAATTTGCGTCGTCGCTTGCAAAATGCTGACAAACAATCCGACGGCAAGCGCCAGCAACATAAGCGGTCCACATACAATTAGCACCATATATACGCCACGCTCAGCAACTTGAATGACAAAATCGGGACTCATTTTCCCACCTACTTTAAAAACTTTCTAATAATGATTTTACGACTAAATACCAACCATCCACTAGGACAAACAATAAAATTTTAAACGGCAACGAAATCATAACCGGCGGTAACATCATCATTCCCATCGACATTAATACACTTGCAACAATTATATCAATAACTAAAAACGGGATGAATAACATAAAGCCGATTTGAAACGCTGTTTTTAATTCACTGATCGCAAAAGCGGGGACGAGCGCTGACATCGGAATGTCTTGTACCGTCTTTGGCTGTTCAGCCCCTGCGTAGCTTAAAAATAAAGCTAAATCTTTTTGACGCGTATGTTTGCTCATAAATTCTTTTAGCGGTGCTTCGGCTCGTTCATAAGCTTGCTCTAAATTAATTTTTTCATCAAACAATGGCTGCAAAGCGTCACGATTTATTTGTTGAAACGTCGGCGCCATAATAAAAAACGTTAAAAATAGCGACAGTCCAATAATGACTTGGTTTGGCGGCATTTGTTGCGTGCCGAGCGCCGTTCTAACAAACGATAAAACAATGACGATGCGCGTAAACGATGTCACCATAATTAAAATGCCTGGCGCAATCGACAAAACCGTCAAGAGCAATAACAGTTTGACAGATGTTGCTACGTTTTCAGGCGCGCTATTATTAAAAAACTGCATCACTTCATTCATGTGAATCCCTTTCTTTTTCGAGCGCTCTCATCGCCTGTTTTCGCTTTTCAGCCAACTGTTGTAATTCTCGATCAAACAACTGGCGAAAGCGAGGTTCGTTTGTTTTTCGTTGCAAAAGCGATTGGAGCGATTTCCATACGTTCGTATCAAGCAATGAATCAAGACGCGCTTCATGTTGCTTAAGCAACTCTTCGATTTCTTGTTCATCTGTAATTTCTTTCAATAAGTGGATCGACTCACCTACACCGACAACAAATACGCGTCGACCGACTTTCACGATTTGAATCGTTCGATTCGTTCCTAAACTTGTCCCACCTAAATGTTGGATAAGACCTTTTCGCTCATAAAATCGGTTTTGTTTATTTAACCACTTTAAAAGCGCATATAACAAAAATATAACAAAAGCCGTTGCAGCAATCAGTTTGACAAAGTCCCAAACTGTAATCGGAGACGGTTGGGCAACGATTTCCGATTCCGTTGCCTTGTCCGCTTGTTGTCCTTTACACTTTTCTGGATGTTCTACACATTCTTTTACGCTATTCGCTTGTTCTGCAAAAGCAGGAGAAACTGCTTGCAGAACAACGAACGCGCACAACATGATGATGCGAATATAGCGCAATGAATTCCACCTCTAACCGAGCGTTTTGTTAATCGCTTCAATGACGCGATCTGCTTGGAACGGCTTGACGATAAAGTCTTTTGCTCCTGCTTGAATTGCATCAATAACCATCGCTTGTTGCCCCATAGCTGAACACATAATGACTTTGGCGTTGCTGTCAATTTTTTTAATTTCTTTCAGCGCCGTAATGCCATCCATTTCTGGCATCGTAATGTCCATTGTGACTAAGTCAGGGCGAAACTCTTTATATTTTTCGACCGCTTGCGCTCCGTCTGCTGCTTCTGCGACGACTTCATGTCCGTTTTTCGTTAAAATATCTTTAATCATCATTCTCATAAATGCTGCATCATCAACAATTAAAATTCTCGCCATTCTCCAAAAACCTCCCAAATTATCGTAATTTGTTTAACCGATCGCTTTGGCTAATAATACTTGTCACACGTACCCCAAAATTTTCATCAATGACAACAACTTCGCCTTTCGCGATCAATTTATTGTTCACTAAAATGTCAACCGGTTCACCAGCCAGCTTATCGAGTTCAATGATAGAACCTGACGATAAACTTAAAATGTCTTGTACAGAGCGCTTCGTTCGCCCGAGCTCTACCGTCACTTGCAGCGGGATATCAAGCAACATGTCGAGATTGCGCGTCTCGGCTTCTGGCAATGGCGCTGGTTCAAAACTTGCAAAAGCAACAGGCTGAACGTTGACAGGCTGCTGCACAGCTCCTACGCCAAAATGCTGAGGAGCTTCCTTTTGCGTTTGTTGAGCCGATGAAGGCGCTGGTTGCGTTTGTGCGGATGGCGCGGTTTGACGTGGCTCGTTCGTATTTATTGTAGCTGATGTTTGTGCATTTGTACTAGACGGATTTAATAAATTTTCGACTAATTCTTTCGCAAAATGAATCGGCAACAATTGCATAATGTTAGAATCAATTAAGTTACCTACTTTTAAACGGAACGATACTTTTACAAGCACGTCGTCCGGCGGTAAATATTCAAATCCTTCGCCTTCCGATAAATCAAGCAAGTGTAAGGTTGGTGGTGAAATATCAACTTTTTTACTAAAAATTGTGGACATCGATGTCGCAGCTGAACCCATCATTTGGTTCATCGCTTCTTGTACAGCACTTAGTTGAATTTCATCCATAAAGGCAGGCGGATTTGTACCATCTCCCCCCATCATTAAATCTGCGATAATCGCGGCATCAGATTGTTTAATGACAAGTAAATTCGTTCCTAAAAATCCTTCCGTATAACTAACTTGAATCGCAACGTACGGATGCGGAAACTCTTCTGCCACGCGCGCTCGTTCAATAAGTGAAACGCTCGGCGTCGTAATTTCAACCTTTTGATTTAATAACATCGATAACGCTGTCGCGGAACTGCCAAATGAAATATTTCCAATTTCACCAAGTGCATCTTGTTCAATTGGTGTTAACACTTCATCGATCGACATTGTGCTAGACGGCATCGGATCTTCATCAATTCCTCGCAACAACGCATCAATCTCGTCTTGAGATAACATATCGTCACTCATCATCGCCGTCTTCCCCCTTTATGACATCTAAAATTTGTACAGCTAGTCGTTTATTCATTTTTCCAGGCTGCCCAATAAATTTCGGCACCTCTCCTACCTTAATGATGAGCGGATCGCGCACCGTTTGATCAAGCTGAATGACATCGCCAACGGAAAGTTGCAAAAATTCTTGGACAGAAATAGTTGACGTACCAAGCTCTGCGATCATCGGGACTTTCGTTTGTCTTAACCGCTTTTGTAACGCTTCAACTTCTTCTGGTTCACGCTCTTTCTTTTGCGTTTGCATCCAATAATGAACAGATAATTTCGGGATAATTGGTTCTAACACAACATGTGGGATACAAATGTTAATCATTCCACTCGTATCACCAATTTGTGTATTTAACGAAATGACAACAACCGTTTCATTTGGTGATACCATTTGTAAAAATTGTGGATTGACTTCAAAGTCTGTGAGCATCGGATCCATGTCCGCGACAGACTCCCACGCTTCACGTAAGTTGCTAAACGCTTTTTCAAACAAGTTGGACATAATTTTTGTTTCAATTTCAGTTAAATTTTCGATTTTATTTAAACTGACACCTCTGCCACCTAGTACGCGATCAAGCATCGCATAAGCGATATTAGGGTTCACTTCTAACAGTACGCGCCCATCAAGCGGTGGAACTTCAAACACTGTTAAAATGGTCATTTTCGGAATGGAACGAATAAATTCCTCATACGGCAATTGGTCAGCTGATGCGACTGAAATTTGCACGTACGTGCGCAACTGCGCGGAAAAAAACGTCGTTAATAACCGAGCAAAGTTTTCATGTATGCGCGTTAAACTGCGAATTTGGTCTTTCGAAAACCGCAACGCCCGTTTAAAGTCATACACTTTTACTTTTTTCTCTGCTTCTTCTTTTTTCAACTCATCCGCGCTCATCTCTCCAGCAGATAGCGCCGCCAGCAAGGCATCAATTTCACTTTGCGATAAAACTTCTCCTGACACCGTTCTCACCTCCTGCTCCTATTCATTTTATTTACTGGAGAATAAAGGAGGTTATATAAATTTTCTCAACTTTTCCTTCTTGCATAAGCTCATTTATACGTTCGCGCAGTTTTTTCTCTAAAAGGAGCTTTCCTTGTTTTCCTTTAAACTGCTCCGCTGTCATTTCTGATAGCTCTTCAATAATGATGTTTTTAATTTGAAAATCGCGTTTTTCCGCTTCTTCTTTTGCTTTTTTACTATCTGTTTGAACTTTAAACGCAATTTTAATAAAACTTCCGTCCATTAAATTTGTCATCATTTCAGGTACATCAAACGAACTGGCGACAATTTCATCAACCGTCGGTTCTTTCGGCTCATCATTGCCCATAAATTTCATGACAACAACAAGGGCGACGACGCTAACAAGCGTAATAACCCCCATAACAATAAGCATCATTTTTAACATTTTATTGTCCTTCAATGTCGGATCCCTCCGCATCTCTCCTTAATCCGAGAACAGAAATGTTACGATAAAACGTTTCTACTAATAACATAACATCTTCCACAGACTCCCGCACGACAAACTTTTTGCCATTCGTTAACGTAATAGTCGTGTCTGGGAACGCTTCAACTTGCTCTATGTAAATGGCATTCAGTGTGAATGGTTTTCCATTTAGACGAGTTAATGTAATCATATGTATGTGGGCACTAGACAGAGCCTAGTGCCCTCCCTCCCTTATTATTTCTTTAAGTTAACTAATTCTTGTAAAATCTCATCCGATGTTGTAATAATGCGCGTATTTGCTTGGAATCCACGTTGAGCGACGATCATTTCTGTAAACTCTTCAGATAAATCAACGTTGGACATTTCAAGCGCACCAGAAATAATTTCACCTGCGCCGTTCAAACCAGGTCGTGATAACTCATTAATCGTCAACCCGTTGGCATTTCGGTCGAGCTTACCAGAGTTGTTTGTTTCTTTAAACGTATTCCCGCCCATTTTTTCTAAACCGCTCGGATTTGGAAATTGTGCTAATAAAATTTGTCCTGCAATTTTTAATTGCCCATTGCTATCAATGAACGTCACTTTTCCATCCGCCGTAATCCCGAAGCTTTTTGCCGTTTTCGGGATTTGAATTAATCCTGGCTCAAAGCTTGTCACATTTCCGTATTTCGGTTCGCTATAATCTTGTAATACTTGCTGGACGCTTTCCACAAAACCGCTAATCCCTTCTAAGTACGGTCCCATCATTTTTTCAGCCTCCGCTAACGTATCCGGCCAATCGGCATCGTTTTCTGGAAGTAGCGGAACTGGATTAATACTTGCTTTCGGAGATACACGATCATTGAAATACGTCCCAGCCGCAGCAAGCGTTTGATCATCTGGATCTGTCTTTCCTGTAATTTTTTCGTTTAGACTTTTGAGTTCATTGTTAAAGTTTTTAATAAAATTAGTGAAATCTGTTTGTGTAGTTGGGTTATTATCAGGGTCTTTCGTAAACTCATCCTTCCACTTCTTTATAAAGTTCACAAGACCATTCGTGCTATTAAGAAATGTGTCCAAATCACGTCTCGCCTGAGCCACATGGGAAGCATTTGCAAGGACTGTATCTACATCTTTAATCGCAGCTTCCCCAATTAAATATTGTCCGTCCGAGTTAACGATATAACCGTACTCATCTAAATAAAAGTTACCCGCACGTGTAAAACTTAAGTTAAATACACGATCAATCGGTACACCTGTATTTACTTTATTTGTTCCTAATTTCCCAGCTGGACCGTCCATGCTAATTAGCGTTACATCATTAATCGAGCCAACGACGAAAAAGCCGTCGCCGCCGAGTGCTAAGTCAAGTGGGCGTGCTGTTGTTTGCGTTGATCCTTGCGTATGAATCGTTTCGATCGAACCGAGCCCGCTTCCTAATCCGATTTGTTTTCCGTTAATTCCCCCGCGCGTTCCTGTCGATGATGTCGCGGCAGAAATTTGTTGGGAAACGAGATCTTTAAATGTGACGCGCGCTTTTTTGTAGCCATACGTATTGACGTTAGAAATATTGTTACCAATTACATCTAATTTATATTGAAAGTTGCGGATACCACCAATTCCAGTAAACATGGAACGTAACATAATAATCCTCTCCTTTTCGTTGTTTGAGCGGCTTCTGTCATTCCGCACGCTCGAAGGCTTCCTATAAAGGTCCGGCCTTATATAATAATGGCTCCGTTAATGTTTGTGAACAATTGGCTCTGTGCTTCTTCCCGATGCATCGCTGTAATGACCGTTTGATTGACAGCGCTCACGATTAAGGCAGCTTCATCTGTAATGACGAGCGAGTCGCGCACACCTTTTTGTTTTGCCTCGACAATTTTTTGTCCAATCACCGCCCATTGTTCCTCGTTAATGTGAATATTTCGTTCTTGTAACCGTTGCTGGGCATGTTTGCTTATTTTTAATGCTTTTCCTGCTTCCGCAAGCGCATCGCGAAACGATTGCCGCTCCGTTGAAACGACTGTCTGTTTTTGCGACGGAATCAATGGGGTGTGCGGAAAAAACTGAATGCGATTCATTTTTTCACCTCCTTTATTGCGACACTTTTGTGACGCGAGAGGCTAACACGATCTCCCCTTGATCAAGCTCTAACCATACGTCTGTTCCTTTTTGAACGACAGCTTTCACTACACCGCTTTGTTCATCCCATGTGACGGTTTTGCCAATCCATTCGCTATATTGAGCCAAGGACGGTGTGGATTGTTGTTGAATGAGCTTTTGCAATGCATCTAATGTGCCTGCAAGTTTTTCGGATGTGCCCGTTTGTGTCTCAATAAATTTGCCCATCATATTCGACATATTAACCATTTGTTCAAGCGATGAAAAGTTTGCCATTTGCGAAATAAATTCACGGTCTTCCATCGGATTTAACGGATCTTGATGTTGCAATTGAGCAATTAAAATTTTTAAAAAATCATCTTTCCCTAACGAGCTTTTCCCGGTCTCACGTTGTGCGGCTTGGCGCTGCGATAAAAGCAAACTCGGATCGATCGTTGCCACGTACATCACCTCTACATATCAAAATCAAACCACTCTTTTAACCACTCATCAAAAGATTGATCAGACTGATTTTTTTCTTCTCTTTGCTGTTCTTGCTGCTGTTGCTGCTGTTTTTGTTGGTGGAAAGAATGGTCGCGAAATTTCGTTTGATCAAATACATTGAATTGCTCCACCGTAATACGGTCGGCAATGTGCGCAAGCTGATGAATATGCTGTTCCACTAACTGCTTCGCTGCTTCGGTTGACGTAATCATTTTTGCAGTGAGTTTCCCTTTTTGTTCAATGAGTTTAATCGTTACATGTCCTAAATGTTCAGGATGTAAACGAATAAGCAGTTGCGTATTGCCATTTTTCCACCTTGTCAATTGACTCGAACGAATGATTCGCTCGAATTGTGCAGCAAACGGTGTTTCATTTGTCGTATCAATTGTTCGTAGTTCAAACGGTATATGTTTATCGTTTGATTGTTGAACAGTATGGTTCAAATCAAAAATACGAGTACTTGTTATCCATTGTTTGTGCTTTTGTGGCAATGAAGCCACTTCCTTTGGCATAGTCCCCGATAATTGTCGTTCTTGTAAATGCGTGCTTACTAATTGAGTTTGAGAAGTGATTGAATACTTTTCGGTTAAACCACGATGTATGTTTCCATTTTTCAATATTTTTTCGAAATCTGTAGCTGACAACTCACGAGCTAACGGAGTTGTGTTCAACAATCTGCCTTGTTTTACTTTTTCTTTACTATTCCATCGCGCTTGATGGTCTACAATCGTTTCGCCCGTCAATTGCATCGCTTTACTGTCCACTTCGTTTGCGCGATGCACATCGCTTAAACGCGTTTGACTGTCTATCACTGCTTGCAACATGTCTTTCATCGTATGGCTTTGTTCATTGTTTGTTCCAAACATGTTGCGAAGCGTTGCACGTGCATGTTCAATGATCGGCTCTGGAATCGTCCATTGCTTTTGTTCAAGTTGAAACAAAGCGATGACGAGCATCAGTTCATCTTTCTCATCCCGATCATCTTGTAGTGAAAACATCGTTTCAAACGGCTGATCGGCTGAAAATTGTTGAACGATTTGCTCTTTCGCTTCTTCTGGTAAAAGAGAAAGAAACGATTGTATCATTTCGTTTGATAATATTTGTTTGTCTGCGTATCCATCATGAAGCGGAAGTTGGGCAAACCATTGCTGCAACTGCTCCCAATCTATTCGTTGCATCGTTTCTGGCTGTTCCGATAATGATTGTAACGATTGTGACGTTTGACGCAACGAAGAAAGCAACTGAGCAAATGCATGTCCATCGCCCGTTTCAACAGTCGTCTGTTGATTTGATCCGCTAAATGGAGCCATGAAAGAAACCCCGACGATATTCATTTTTTCACCTCCTTTCAATTGTTCGCTTTTTTCGCAAGTAAGCTCGTATATTTTGCTGCGTTTGTTGCATCCATTTTTTCTAAAATGGCCGCCACTTTGTCTGTTTTAAGCTTGGACAATAAATTAACCGCTTCTTGATCGGACATTTGTGGAATAATTTCTGCAGCTTTTTTTGGTGACATCGTTTCGTACATTTTCACAACGTCTACACGCGTACCACTCGTCTGCTCAGGCGTAGGCGTTGTTGTTGGCTCTTGCGCTTGTTCTTTTTCCGCTTGTAAGCGTGCGATTTCTTGCTTCAGCGCATCTATTTCCGCTTCTTTTTCTTTGAGCGTATCATTCGCTTTTTTTAGTTGTTTTTCTTTTTCAACAATCGCTGCTTTGAACTCAACAATTTGTTCTTGCAGTTTCTTTTTTTCGTTTGCCTCTGTTCCTTCAATCCATTGCGAAACAAACGGCAATTGACTTGCATATTTTTTTCCTTGTTCAAATACGTTAATGCCAGAGAATGTTAAAATTAACAAAACAACCGAAATTGTAAATAAAAGCGGAATAAAAATGACAAAAAGAAACCATTGAAACTTGCTTGTTTTTTTCGTCTCTTCTTCTTTTTCAAACTGTTCCATCGATGCTCACCTTGTTTCTCGATAACAATATTGTTGTATAGAAATATCGTCCATTTGTTTTTGTTCAGCGATCCGCATTTGCGTTGCTATCATTTCATCATGCTTTTCTTTTATTTTTTCGTATTTTTTCACTTCGATATTTAATTCAACTAATTTTAGTTGTTTCAACTCCATATGCTGACGTGCTTGCATAACAAGATGCTGATAATGGTCGATGACCCGCTGCAAGTTGCTCATAAAATGTTGAAACGAGCGAATATGTTGAATCGCTAACCCCGATTGTAATTGTTGTTTATGTTGTTCTTCGTAATCTTCTTTTTGTTTCAAAAAATGATATAGTTTTTCTGCCACTTCTTCAAATCGGTTGCGTGCTTCTTCATATTCATGTAACGCTTTTTGTTTTTCATGTTCTTTTAAATGTAAAATTTTTGTGAATTTAAATGGTGTCATCGTTTATTCACCCTTGTTCAATAAGTTGAAACAACTGTTGAACACTTTCATTTATTGTGTACGATTCATGAACATCTTGCTTTAAAAACGAAATGATTTTTGGATAATAACGAATCGCTTCGTCAATTTCTCGCGATGAGCCACGCTTATACGCACCAATTTGAATTAAATCTTCAGATTGAACGTATGTCGCTAACAACTCACGCAACTTTTCAGCTACTTTTCGATGTTCTGGCGTCACGATGTAGTTCATGACGCGGCTGACGCTTTTTAATACGTTAATCGCTGGATACTGACCTTTATTTGCTAGTTGTCGCTCTAATACAAAATGACCATCTAAAATGCCCCGAACCGTATCAGCAATCGGCTCATTCATATCATCGCCATCAACGAGCACCGTATAAAAGGCAGTAATTGTGCCATGTTCGTTCGTCCCTGTTCGCTCAAGCAATTTCGGTAAAATCGCAAAAACAGACGGTGTATATCCTTTCGTCGTCGGCGGCTCCCCAACAGCTAATCCGACTTCACGCTGCGCCATCGCGATGCGAGTAATGGAGTCCATCATAAACATAACGTTTAGTCCTTGGTCGCGAAAATATTCGGCAATAGCCGTTGCTGTATACGCTCCTTTAATGCGCATAAGCGCCGGCTGATCAGATGTCGCCACAACGACGATAGAACGTTTCAACCCTTCTATGCCAAGATCCCGTTCAATAAATTCTCGCACTTCACGTCCACGCTCTCCAATGAGGGCAATAACGTTTAAATCGGCGTTTGTGTTGCGAGCAATCATCCCCATTAACGTACTTTTTCCAACGCCAGAGCCAGCAAAAATACCGATACGCTGTCCTTTTCCAACCGTCAATAAACTGTCAATCATTTTCACGCCGACTTCAATCGGTTCTGAAATCGGAGGGCGCGTCATCGGATTTGGCGGTTGACGGTCGATTGGAACAGTCGTCAATCCTTTCGGAAGCGGACGATCGTCAAGCGGAGCGCCTAACGCATCAATAACACGTCCGACAAGCGCTGATCCGACTTTGATGTCAAGCGGAGCGCCTGTTGCTTCAACAATGCAACCAGGGGCGATATCTTGGACGGTTGCATACGGCATTAAAAGCACATATTCGTCACGAAATCCGACAACTTCCGCCTGAATTTTTTTCTTTTTTTTATGACCGATATGAATGTAACAAACATCCCCAATCGAACTTTCTGGTCCTTTTGCTTCGATCATTAAGCCGATGACGCGCGTCACTTTACCAAATCGTTTATACGGGTCAAGCAGCTCGATTTCATTGATCAATGCTTGCCAGTTCATTCGCTCGCCCCCTCGATTCGCTCAAGCAATTGCTGCTTCAGTTGCTCAAGCTGCGTATCAACGCTTGCATCAATACGACCGAACGGCGATTCGACAATACAACTTGTTTCAGCTAACGTTTCATCAGGATAAATAAACAAATGAACGTCTTGGCTAAATAATGCTTTCAACTCATCTTTTTGGCGAATGACGACGTCATAGTAAGTCGGGTGAACATATATTTTTACTTCTTCGTGTTCCCGTACTTCTTTTATCACTTGTTTCACAAGCCCAAGAAAATGTTCTTTATTTTCAGCAAGACGCTCTCCCATGATTCGTTCGGCTACTTTGCACGCGACAAGCAAAATCGTTTCATCCGCCGACTCTAATATATGATAAAATTGCTCATTGGCTGATTGCGCAATTTGCTTCGCTTCACGAATCGCCTCCGTATATTGCTGAAGCCCGTCTTGTCGCCCTTGTTCGAAGCCGACCGCGTATCCTTCTTGACGCGCTTGCTCAATCCATTCGTTTCGTTCCTTTTCCCATTGCCTTTGCTCTTCGGCAATTTGTTGTTGGACGGATGCGTAATACATGTCCGCTTCTTGACGAATATGTGCTGCTTGTTGCTCCGCTTGCTCGATTAACATTTGCACATGTTGTATCGTCATTTCGTCATGTTGCTCATGTTCTTCTTGTTGCATGTCGGGCAGCACTTTTTTCACTTGAATAACCGCTCGTTGCTCCGAACACGTTCGAGCAAACGGGGCTTTAATGACTTTAGACAATAATATCATCTCCTCCGCCACGAGCGACGACGATTTCACCCGCTTCTTCGAGACGACGAATCACTGCAACAATACGCGATTGCGCTTCTTCCACGTCGCGAAGGCGAACAGGCCCCATAAACTCCATTTCTTCTTTAAACGTTTCCGCCATGCGTGAAGACATGTTGCGAAATACAACTTCTTTTACTTCGTCGCTAGACACTTTCAACGCAAGCAACAAGTCGGCATTGTCCACTTCGCGAATGACACGTTGAATCGCACGGTTATCAAGTGTAACGATGTCTTCAAAGACAAACATGCGCTTTTTAATTTCTTCTGCTAATTCTGGGTCTTGAATTTCGAGCGCATCTAAAATTGTGCGCTCCGTTGCACGATCGACGCCGTTTAATACTTCAACAACAGCTTCAATGCCGCCGGTTTGCGTATAATCTTGCACAACTGTCGTCGATAGCTTCCGCTCAAGCACTTGTTCGACTTCATTAATCATTTCTGGCGACGTGCGATCCATTAACGCGATGCGACGAGCGACATCCGCTTGCATTTCTTGCGGAAGCGCTGATAAAATTTGACCCGCTTGCGTTGGTTCTAAATACGACAATACAAGTGCAATCGTTTGTGGATGTTCGTTTTGTAAAAAGTTTAGGATTTGTGCTGGATCCGCCTTGCGTGCAAAATCAAACGGACGCACTTGCAAAGCAGATGTTAAGCGATTAATAATGTTCATCGCCTGCTCTGGTCCGAGCGCTTTTTCAAGCACTTGTTTGGCGTAGGCAATACCGCCTTGTGAAATGTAATCTTGCGCTAAGGCGATTTGGTGAAACTCTTCTAAAATCGTTTCTTTTTTCTCGGCATCCACTTGGCGAACGTTAGAAATTTCAAGCGTTAATTTTTCAATTTCTTCTTCAGATAAATGTTTATATACAGATGCTGAAACGTCTGGTCCTAATGAAATGAGGAGAATGGCTGCTTTTTGTTTTCCAGTTAATTCGCCTTTTTGATCGCGCTTTGCCATATAATCCCCTCCTTATTCTTCTGCAAGCCATGTTCGTAATAATTTCGCAAACTCTTCTGGTTTTTCTTTTGCAAGTTTTTCAAGCTGCTTGCGACGCAATGTTGCTTCTGTTTCGACTTCTTCGTTTACATCTGGAATGTGCACCGCCACTTGCTCTTCTTGCACTAGTTGTTCGTCCATTTCTTCTTTTTTTCGTTTACGCAACCATAAAAACGCGATCAATGCAAGAAGCAAAATAAGCACACCGCCGCCAGCAATATATGCCCATGTTGGAACGGTTGTTGTTTGTTCGTCAAACTGCACTTTTCCGTTAAACGGTTGCACAGAAACAACAACACGATTTTGTAAATCGGCATCCGTCCATTGTCCTGCCATATCTTTATCGACTGACGTCCGCACAATCGTGCCTAGAATTTTCGTAATATCATCAACCGTTTGAGCAGGAAGTGAGTTTGGATCGTTCGGTTTTGGTGGTTCAACCATCACTTGAATGCCTAAATCTTTTACTTTATAAGGACTTGCAACAATTTCTTTTTTTATTCTATTAACCTCGTTATTAATTGTTTCCTCAATTCGCTCATAATCCCCGTTTGTCTCGCCATTGGCTCCTTGATAGCCAGGTACATCGTTTTCTCCTACTCCTGTCGTGCCACCTGGTTGAGCTCCTTGACCGGAAAACGTTTCCGTAATGCGCTGTACACTTACAGCGATGCCTTCCATATTTTCTTTATCTACTGGTTCAACAAGCTCTTCATGACGGTTTTCTTGTGTAAAATCAACATCTGCTGTCACAGAGACGACGACTTTATCTTGCCCGATCATCGTCCCTAACATTTGTTGGACGCGGCGTTGAATATCGCGTTCAATTTGTTGTTTTATTTCGTACTGTTCAGCAAATGTTTTTCCAGACGAAAAATTTTCTTCATTTTTTAAGTCAAAGTACTCAAAATATTGATTCATAATGACGATATTTTCAGTAGGAAGGTTCGGCACGCTTTTGGAAACAAGGTGGTATAACGATTTGATTTGCTGTTCATTAAATTTATATCCCGCCTTTGTTTTCAAAACAATGGATGCAGATGCCTCTTCCTGTTGGTCACCAACAAAGATCGTCGGCTGGGGTAGATTAATCATCACTTTCGCATCTTCTACCCCGTCAATACCTTTTATTAAATTGGCGAGTTCTGTTTGCATCGCCTCAATTTTTAACACGTTAAATTCATTATCCGTCATACCGAAACCAGAGTTTTTTCCGAAAAACGAATAATCAATGCTTCCGCTATCTGGAATGCCTTCTGCGGCTAATTCTACTTTTAACGTGTTGACAAGTTGTTCAGACACTAAAATGGTCGTGCCGTTATCAACAATTTGCGATTTAATGCCTCGCTGGTCAAGCGTCGCTTTAATTTGTCCCGCTTCTTGCGGCGATAAATTGCTGTAGAGAGGAACAAAGTTCGTTCGCGTCGCAAAAAAAGCAGTGAGGGCAACGGCAACGATCAACAGCCCAACAAGCCCAAGCGCCATCGCTTTTTGTTGCTTTGTTCTCTCACTCCAAAACAATTTCAATCGTTCTACTGCTTGTTTTAATTGCTCGTTCATATGCTTCCTCCGCTATCTCATGAGGTCCATTATACTTGCATTCTCATCACTTCTTGATATGCTTCAATCACTTTGTTGCGCACTTCAATCGCTAATTGAAGCGATACGCTTGCTTTTTGTGAAGCGATCATCACATTGTGTAAATCAACATGTTCCCCTTTTACTAACTTTGTCGTCAGCTGATCTGACTCGATTTGTTGTTTATTTACTTCGTTAATCGCTTCTTTTAAAAATTGTGAAAACGCCTGTTGTGCTTCCACGGGCTTTATCGCTTGATGCTGTACAGCTGGCGAGAGCACTGTACGTTGAATGCGATCAATCATCATTTATCCCCCTATTTTCCGATTTCTAATGCCTTCATTAACATCCCTTTTGTCGCATTTAACACGGTCACGTTCGCTTCATACGAGCGAGTCGCGCTCATTAAATCGACCATTTCTTTTAACGGATCGACGTTTGGTAATTGTACATATCCGTTTTCATCTGCATCCGGGTGAGATGGGTCATATACAAGTTTAAACGGCGTTTGATCTTCGACAATTTTTGTCACTTTTACCCCGCCTGCCGACCGCTCGTTCATCGCTTGATGCAAAAAAGAAGAAAACGATTCGTTCGGCTGCATCACGACCATTTTTCGTCGATATGGTTGCCACTTTCCGTCTACCATTTTCGCACGCGTCGTATCGACATTCGCCATATTTGCTGAAATAACGTCCATGCGCAACCGTTGAGCCGTTAGCGCAGACGCAGACACATTGAAACTTTGAAACATGTATTATTTTCCTCCTTTAATGACCGTTTTTAAGGAGTTAAACTTTCCGTTTAGTCGTTCGACTAAAGCGTTGTAATAAATTTGATTTTGCGCTAAATCCGACATTTCTTTATCTAGATCGACATTATTCTTATTATGATTGTAAACGAGATCGTTTTTAGTTGTCACGAAAAATTTGTTTGTGCTTCCTTTAAACTCAAAATGGCGTGGATCAGTACGATACGCTTGCAACGCTTGCTGAAATTCGGTACGAAACTGAACTTCTTTTGCTCGGAAATTTGGTGTATCCACATTCGCAATGTTATTTGCGATCACTTTTTGTTTCAACGATGAGTAATTTAATCCTTGTTCTAACATTTGAATTGTATTTGAAAACAATTTCACGGCATATTCCCCCTTATCAAAACACCGTTCGACATTCCACCCTTATTGTAAAAAATTATTTCCAATATGTATATAGGGAACATTGGACTATTTTTCACATACTTTAACAAAAGAGGCATCTTCGCGAGAAAGATGCCTTCTTGTTTGTCCTTCTTGTTTTTAATGATGTTTTAATTTCTCGAGCTCTGTTAAAAACTTATCATTTAATACTTTAATGTACGTTCCTTTCATGCCAAGTGAGCGAGATTCAATGACTCCAGCACTTTCTAATTTACGAAGCGCGTTGACAATAACTGAGCGTGTAATCCCGACTCGGTCAGCAATTTTACTTGCAACAAGCAATCCTTCTGTCCCATCTAACTCTTCAAAAATATGCTCAATTGCTTCTAATTCACTATATGAAAGGGAGCTGATCGCCATCTGAACGACCGCTTTGCTGCGTGCTTCTTCTTCAATTTCTTCCGCTTTTTCACGTAAAATTTCCATTCCGACAACTGTTGCTCCGTATTCTGCTAAAATTAAATCGTCATCGTGAAACTCTTTATCTAAGCGGGATAAAATAAGCGTCCCTAAGCGCTCACCGCCACCGATAATTGGCACGATTGTCGTTAAACCATTTTTAAATAAGTCTTTATTTTCGACAGGAAATGCCGTATACTCACTATGAATATCAAGGTTTGGCGACGTTTCTGTAATGTTAAATAAATTTTTCGTATACTCTTCTGGAAATTGACGATCCGCTAACATTTTTTTCATTCGTTCATTTTCAATCGTTTGTTTAATCGCAAAACCGAGCAACTTTCCGCGCCGGCTTACAACGAACACGTTAGCTTCGATGACTTCGCAAAGCGTTTCTGCCATTTCTTTAAAGTTTACTGGTTTTCCAGCCGCATTTTGTAGCATCGCATTAATTTTTCTCGTTTTTTCAAGTAAATTCATATCGCATCCTCCTTATAAAATAAACTCGCTTAAATCTTTATTTCGTACAATGTTTCCTAATTTCTTTTCAACGTATTGTGGAGTAATAACAACCTTTTCTAAATGAACATCTGGAGCTTCATACAATAAATCTTCTAACAACTTTTCCATAATCGTATGAAGACGACGTGCTCCAATGTTATCAGTTTGTTGATTGACTTCAAAAGCGACTTCCGCAATTTTACGAATAGCATCGTCAGAAAATTCAAGTTGTATACCTTCTGTCGCAAGCAAAGCCACATATTGTTTTAAAAGCGCGTTATTTGGTTCAACTAATATTTTGACGAAATCATCGACGGTGAGCTTCGTCAATTCCACGCGAATCGGAAAACGTCCTTGCAATTCTGGGATTAAATCAGACGGTTTTGCCATATGGAACGCTCCAGCAGCAATAAATAAAATATAGTCCGTTTTGACTGGTCCGTATTTCGTCATGACGGTTGAACCTTCGACGATTGGCAAAATGTCGCGTTGCACACCTTCACGGGAAACGTCAGCCGATGCCCCTGTCTGTCCTTTGCGCGCAATTTTGTCAATCTCGTCAATAAAAATAATGCCGGACTGTTCTGCTAGACGAATCGCTTCTTGTGTCACTTCGTCCATATCAATGAGCTTTTGTGCTTCTTCGTTTGTCAGTACTTGGCGGGCTTCTTTCACTTTTAATTTCCGTTTTTTTCGTTTTTTCGGCATAAAGCTACTGAGCATATCTTGCATATTCACACCCATTTGCTCCATGCCCGCTCCTTGGAATAAGTCGAACATAAGCGGTTGTTGTTCTTCTATTTCCACCGTTACTAATTCATCTTCTAGCTCACCGTTTGCAAGCTTCCAAGCTACTTGTCGCCGCTTTTCAGCGAGCTGTTGCTCATCGTGTCCAACGTCTTGTTGCTCTTGTGCACCCCCAAATAAGAGTTCAAACGGATTTTTCATCGGTTGTTTCGTTTTCCCAGGTACAAGCAGTTCAACAAGCCTTTTGTTTGCTAATTGCTCCGCTTGTTCTTTTACTTCGTTCATTTTTTTCTCTTTTACGATGCGCACAGACGTTTCAACGAGATCGCGTACCATTGACTCAACGTCACGACCAACATAACCGACTTCTGTAAATTTCGTCGCCTCTACTTTTACGAATGGAGCGCCAACAAGTTTCGCTAATCGCCGAGCAATTTCCGTTTTTCCGACACCTGTTGGTCCAATCATTAAAATATTTTTCGGCACGACTTCATCGCGCAACTTTTCATCTAATAAACTGCGGCGATAACGATTTCTTAGCGCAATGGCCACCGCTTTTTTCGCTTCATGCTGACCGACGATAAATTGATCAAGCTTTTCAACAATTTGTTTTGGCGTTAACATGCCGCTCCCCCCTCTACAGCTCTTCGACAATAATGCAATCGTTTGTGTATACGCAAATATCGCTCGCTACTTTTAATGCAGCTTCTGCAATTTGCTTCGCTGTTAAATGTTCACCTGCATACGTTTTTAACGCTCTACCAGCCGCTAGCGCATAGTTTCCACCGGAACCGATCGCTAAAATATCATCATCTGGTTCGATGACTTCACCCGTTCCAGAAATGAGCAGTACATGTGTTGCATCCATGACGATTAACATCGCCTCTAATCGTCGCAACACTTTATCGCTCCGCCACTCTTTCGCTAGTTCAACCGCAGCCCGTTGTAGATTTCCGTTATATTCTTCTAACTTTCCTTCGAACATTTCAAACAGTGTAAACGCATCAGCTACTGCGCCTGCAAAACCAGCTAATACTTTGCCATGAAAAAGTTTACGAATTTTTCGCGCTGTATGTTTCATTACTACGGCATTGCCGAATGTCACTTGACCATCGCCCGCCATCGCTCCTTTTCCTTGATGGCGAATGGCAAATATCGTCGTCGCATGAAATTGACTCATAAACATCCTCCTTTTTATGCACGCGGATGGGAATGTAAATAAACATAGCGCAAATGATCTTTCGTTACATGTGTATACACTTGCGTTGATGAAAGATGCGCATGACCTAACAATTCTTGCACGGAACGTAAATCAGCCCCTTCATTCAACAAGTGTGTCGCAAACGTATGACGAAACACATGAGGGCTTACTTTTAAAGAAAGAGCAGCCTGTTCGACGATCTCGTTTAAAATATGACGTACCCCTCTTGGCGTTAACGCTCCCCCACGCGCATTTAAAAAAAGTATATCAGTCGGTGTCTTCGCTTTACTTGCTAGTTGCTGACGTCCGTCTTGTATATATCGCTCAAGCGCTTCTTTTGCATACGCACCGAACGGGACATATCGCTGTTTATTTCCTTTTCCATAAATTAAAATCGTACATACAGAAAAATCAATGTGCGACAGGCGAATGTTACAACATTCACTTACACGAATACCTGTGGCATATAATAGTTCAATGAGCGCTTGGTTTCGTTGACCGATCGCTGTATTTAAATCATTGACAACAAACAGCTGTTCTAATTCATCTGGATACAAAAAATGTGGAATTTTCTGTTCTTTTTTCGGCAGTGATGCAAGCGCAAACGGATTTTCAGAAACGATATGCTCCCGCATTAAAAATTTATAAAAGCTACGCAAGCTCGACATTTTTCGGGCAATCGAACGGCTTGATTGCTTTCGTTCATGAAGCTCTGTTAAAAACAAGCGAACGTCGCTATAAGACACCTCATGTAACCCTTTAATTTGTTCGCGCTCCATAAATTCAAAAAATTCACCAATATCATGCTTATAACACGCAATTGTATATTCTGAATAATTTTTTTCTATTTGTAAATATTCAATGAACAAATTTAACGTAAAATTCACATTTTCCATTCGATCACCCCATAAGAGCTACTAAATAGTAGCATAATTTAGTAGCTCTTGCAACGAATTTCACAACTTTTTTAAAAAATTCTGAATTGTTTTCAATGCTCGTTCCGCATACTGTTCATTTTTTTTCTTTTTATCTTTGATCGGTTCATCAAGCGAAGCGAATAAGCCAAAATTCGCGTTCATCGGTTGAAAATGTTTTGGGTTTGCTGATGTAATATAGTGCGCCATGCTGCCGATCGCTGTTTCTTGTGGAAATACGACAAGTTCTTTCCCAAGCATATAGTGCGCAGCATTAATCCCTGCCACAAGTCCTGATGCGGCTGACTCAACATACCCTTCGACCCCGGTCATTTGTCCTGCAAAAAATAAATTTTCTCTTTCTTTATATTGATATGTCGGTTTTAATAACTTGGGCGAATTAATAAACGTATTGCGATGCATGACGCCATATCGTACAATTTCTGCTTGTTCAAGCCCTGGGATGAGACGAATGACTTCTTTTTGTGCCCCCCATTTTAAATGCGTTTGAAACCCGACAATATTGTACAACGTTCCTGCCGCATCATCTTGGCGAAGTTGGACGACGGCAAAAGGGCGTTTCCCTGTACGCGGATCTTCTAAGCCGACAGGTTTCATTGGTCCAAACAACAACGTCTTTTTGCCGCGCCGCGCCATCACTTCAATCGGCATACATCCTTCAAAATAAATCTCTTTTTCAAACTCTTTTAAAGGCACGGCTTCAGCAGAAACGAGCGCATCATAAAATCGGTCAAACTCCTCTTCTGTCATCGGGCAGTTAATGTATGCTGCTTCCCCTTTGTCGTAGCGAGACTTTATATACACTTTTTCCATATCAATGCTTTCTTTCTCAACAATCGGTGCAGCCGCATCGTAAAAATATAAATATTCTTCCCCTGTCAACGCTTGAAGCTGTTCCGAAAGCGGCTGCGATGTTAACGGACCTGTCGCAATAATCGTTGGGCCTGTTGGAATTGTTGTTACTTCTTCGCGCACAACCGTCACATTCGGATGATTCGCTACCATGTCTGTGACTTTCGCTGCAAATTCGTGACGGTCGACTGCTAAAGCTCCGCCAGCTGGTACAGAACAAGAGTCCGCTGCTTTCATAATAACAGAATCTAATCGGCGCATTTCTTCTTTCAACACGCCGACGGCATTCGTTAACGTATTTGCTCGCAGCGAGTTGCTACATACAAGCTCAGCGAATTTATCGGTATGGTGAGCTGGCGTTTGTTTGATCGGACGCATTTCATACAATCGAACACGAATGCCACGTTTCGCGAGTTGCCACGCGGCTTCACTTCCTGCTAATCCCGCTCCAATGACGGTTACTTCCATTGATATTCCCTCCTCGATAAAATGGGTGAGGGTATGCGCCTCACCTTACTGTTGTTCGTTATATTCACATTGCGTACATTGAATATGTACACTCTTTTTCCCTTTTTTCTCAACAAGCATGCCGCCGCACCTTGGACACGGACGACTGATCGGTTTATCCCATGAAACGAAATCGCACGTTGGGAAACGATCGCAACCATAAAACATCCGCTTCTTTTTGCTTTTTCGTTCGACGATGTTTCCTTCGTGACACCGCGGGCATTTCACACCGATGTCTTTGACGATCGCTTTTGTATTGCGACATTGTGGGAAGTTCGAACAAGCGATAAACTTTCCGAAACGCCCCATTTTATATACCATCGGACTTCCGCATACTTCGCAATCTACATCTGCTGATTCATCAGCTATTTCTACTTTCTCCATTTCTACTTCAGCAATTTTTAATCGTTTTTCAAACTCGCGATAAAATTCGTCAATGATGCGTACCCATTCGACTTTCCCTTCTTCGATGTCGTCTAAGTTTTTTTCCATTTTTGCTGTAAATTCGACATCTAAAATTTCAGGGAAAAATTGCATCATTAAATCAAGTACAATTTCGCCAAGTTCCGTTGGCACAAATCGCTTATTTTCAAGCGTCACATAATTGCGCTTTTGAATCGTATCGAGCGTCGGGGCATACGTCGATGGGCGGCCGATGCCGAGCTCTTCTAACGTTTTCACAAGGCGAGCTTCCGTATAACGTGGTGGAGGCTGGGTAAAATGTTGTTTTCCTTCGATATCTTTACTAAATACGCGCTCTCCTTCCACAAAGTCCGGCAATAATCGCTGTTGTTCATCTTTCGGATCATCCGTTCCTTCGACATACACTTTCATAAAGCCCGGAAACTTGACTGTCGAACCTGTCGTACGAAAGACGACCAAACCGTTTGAAAGTTCGACCGCTACTGTATCGAGTACAGCTGGCGCCATTTGACTCGCGATAAAGCGCTCCCAAATAAGTTTATATAGCTGATATTGATCGCGCGTGACATACGGCTTAATCGCGCTCGGATGACGCCAGACGGACGTTGGGCGAATCGCTTCGTGCGCATCTTGTGCATTTGTTTTTTGTTTTTCTTTTCTTTTTTCTGTGGCTACATATGATGTGCCGAACGTCTGTTCAATATACTGACTCGCCTCTTGTTGAGCGCTTTCTGATACACGCGTTGAGTCTGTACGCATATATGTAATTAAACCAACAGTTCCTTCGCTTCCAAGGTCAATTCCTTCATATAGTTGTTGGGCAACCATCATCGTTTTTTTCGTACGAAAATTTAATTTCCGAGCCGCCTCTTGCTGTAACGACGATGTAATGAACGGGGCAACGGGATTGCGCTTTCGTTCTTTTTTCGTTACCGCTGTAACAACAAATTCATTGCCTTGAATACGATTTAACACATGTTGGACATCTTGTTCTGTTTTTAAATCGAACGTTTCGTTATCAAGTCGGTAAAATTGTGCTTCAAATATGTCGTTTCCTTTCACAAATGTTCCTTGAATCGTCCAATATTCTTCGGGCTGGAACGATTGGATTTCCTTTTCTCGATCGATAATTAAGCGAAGCGCAACAGATTGCACACGTCCTGCACTTAATCCTTTTTTTACTTTTTTCCAAAGCAGTGGGCTAATGTTGTAGCCGACAAGGCGATCGAGCACGCGCCGCGCTTGTTGGGCATGAACTAAATGCATATTAATGGCACGCGGCTGTTCGAATGACTGTTTAATGGCATCTTTCGTGATTTCGTTAAATACAACGCGACATGGTGAGTCTGTATTTAAATCAAGCAAATGTGCTAAATGCCAAGCAATTGCTTCCCCTTCTCGATCCGGGTCGGCGGCAAGAAATACTTTTTTTGCTTTTTTCGCTGCCGCCTTCAGCTCTTTAATCACGGAGCCTTTTCCACGAATCGTAATATATTTCGGCTCATAGTCGTTTTGTATATCAACGCCCATCTGACTTTTTGGCAAATCACGCACATGACCCATCGATGCTTTTACTTTATACTTTTTTCCTAAATATCGTTCAATCGTTTTCGCCTTCGCCGGCGACTCTACAATGACTAAGTAGTCTGACATCATTTTGTCCTCCCTCAAGAGGTAATTCGTAAAGTAAAATCTTCATTATTATTAATGATGATTCGTTCATTTGTCAAACATCATTTTTCGATTTTTTCTTTCGTTCATGTAAAAAGATGTCGAAATTCCTCTTCAATATCGTTACTTGACAATATTAATTTCGCCCCTTGTTGAATGAGAAGATTCGTTCCACGTGCTTCTTTTGTCGATATGTCACCCGGAATCGCAAACACTTCTCTTCCTTGTTGCAACGCAAAATGAGCGGTAATGAGCGATCCGCTTCGCTCTTTTGCTTGCACGACAAGCGTACCGACAGACAAACCGCTAATGATGCGATTGCGCATCGGAAAATGCCACGTTTGCGGACGGACAAACGGCGGATATTCCGAAATAATAAGTTGCGTTGTCGCTAATTGTCGAAATAATGATTCGTTTTCAGGGGGGTACATGTAATGCAGTCCCCCAGCAATGACCGCAATCGTTTCGCCATTGTAGCGCAAACATAAACGGTGCGCCTCTGCATCAATGCCTTTTGCTAGTCCGCTCACAACGACCCAACCGTCTTGAATCAGTGGCGGAAGTACGATGTGCATCGCTGTAATTCCTTGCCGAGTCGGTGTTCTTGTTCCGACGACACTAATCATTTTTTTTCGCTTAAGCAATGCCACGTTTCCTTTCGCATATAGTACCCACGGGGGATCATATATATGTTTCAGCCACTCCGGGTAGCCATCTTCGTTTATTGTTACAATATGAATGTTTTGCTCCTCATATGTTTTTATCATACGTTTCAACTTGTGACAATGCAAATCATGGAAAAAAGCAGTGAAATGTTTTTGGGAAATCGGCAGTAATCGTTGGAGTTGATGAGAAGAAAGGTGAAAAATCGAGGTGAGCGATGAGTCAAAATGAAGTAAGCGTGCAATGCTTTTCCACCCAATGCCGCGACAATGATGCAAATGAATGAGTCGTTCGCGAGTTGTGTCGTACATCATATTCCTCCTTTTTTATAAAAATCGTCCTAAGGCTTGTTCCTTAGGACGATTGGATGATTAATGTGTTTTACATTTTTCGTATAAGCCACGCTCTTTTAATACCGAGATGAGCGTTTCGCCAATGACTGCCGGCGTCTCTGCAACTTTAATGCCGCATGCTGTCATCGTTTGAATTTTTTCTGCCGCTGTTCCTTTTCCGCCAGAAATAATCGCACCCGCATGTCCCATACGTTTTCCTGGAGGAGCTGTTTGTCCACCAATAAAGCCGACAACCGGTTTTGTCATGTTCGCTTTTACCCATTCTGCCGCTTCTTCTTCTGCTGTTCCACCAATTTCACCAATCATAATGACCGCATATGTGTCTTCATCTTCGTTAAACGCCTTTAATACGTCGATAAAGTTTGTACCGTTGACTGGGTCACCACCAATGCCAACCGCTGTCGATTGACCGATACCTGCTTGTGTTAATTGATGAACAGCTTCATACGTTAACGTACCCGAACGCGAAACAATACCGACGTGACCTTTTTTATGAATGTAACCCGGCATAATGCCGATTTTACATTCTTCTGGCGTAATGACGCCAGGGCAGTTCGGACCGATGAGACGCGTTTTCTTTCCTTCCATGTAGCGCTTTACTTTCACCATATCTAATACTGGAATGCCTTCTGTAATACAAACAACTAAGTCGATTTCCGCATCGACAGCTTCCATAATGGCATCCGCAGCAAATGCCGGCGGAACATAGATGACGGAAGCGTTCGCACCTGTTTTTTCAACCGCTTCGGAAACTGTATCAAAAACAGGCACACCTTCTACTTCTGTACCGCCTTTTCCTGGTGTGACACCGCCAACGATGTTTGTGCCGTATTCGATCATTTGTTTTGTATGGAACAATCCTTGTGAACCTGTAATTCCTTGCACGATTACTTTCGTATCTTTATTAACAAAAACGCTCACGTTTCTCCCATCCCTTCTATTAGCTTACTAGCGAAACGATTTTTTGCGCGCCGTCTGCCATCGATTCAGCCGCTGTAATATTTAAGCCAGACTGTTCTAAAATCTTTTTCCCTAATTCAACATTTGTTCCTTCTAAACGAACGACGAGCGGAAGGTTTAAACCGACTTGTTTTGTCGCTTCAACAATCCCGTTTGCGATCACGTCGCATTTCATAATGCCGCCAAAAATGTTAACGAAAATACCTTTTACGTTCGGGTCAGATAAGATGATTTTAAACGCTTCTGTTACTTTTTCTGTCGTCGCACCGCCACCGACATCTAAAAAGTTCGCTGGCTCACCGCCGTAATATTTAATAATGTCCATCGTTGCCATCGCTAAGCCCGCACCGTTTACCATGCAGCCGATGTTCCCGTCAAGCGAAATGTAGTTTAAATCATATTTTGATGCTTCAATTTCTTTCGGATCTTCTTCGTCTAAATCGCGGTATTCTAAAATGTCTTTATGACGATATAGTGCATTAGAATCAAAGTTAAGCTTTGCATCGAGCGCCATCACTTTTCCGTCTCCTGTCACAACGAGCGGGTTAATTTCAGCGATCGAGCAGTCTTTTTCAACGAACACTTGATATAACCCTAACATAAATTTTACCGCTTGGTTGACAAGCTCTTTTGGAATGTTGATGTTAAACGCCATGCGACGCGCTTGAAACGCCTGTAAGCCGACAGCTGGGTCGATATACTCCTTAAAAATTTTCTCCGGCGTTTTTGCTGCGACTTCTTCAATTTCTGTTCCGCCTTCTTCTGATCCCATTAAAACAACGCGGGACGTTGCACGATCGACAACAAGTCCGATGTAATATTCTTTTTTAATGTCGCATCCTTCTTCGATCAAAAGACGCTTCACTTCTTTTCCTTCTGGACCTGTTTGGTGCGTGACAAGCACTTTGCCTAATAGCTCACTTGCATATGTACGAACGTCTTCTAAGCTTTTTGCGACTTTTACCCCCCCTGCTTTTCCGCGACCGCCAGCATGAATTTGCGCTTTGACGACACAAACGCTACTGCCGAGCTCTTTCGCCGCCTCGACTGCTTCTTCAACCGTAAACGCTACACGACCGTTCGGCACGCTCACTCCGTAGCTTCTGAGGATCTCTTTTCCTTGATACTCATGAATATTCATACCCCATCCTCCTATGTATAAAAATAAAAGTACTAGCGCTTTCATTGTATAATGATACTTTGTCAGTTGTCTACCATTTAGACAGAAAATTCTTTAACAAAAGAAAAAGAAGCGACGACTACAATCGCCCCTCCATCTTTTTTTCGACTTGATAAATAAATGCAAATACTTCCGCAACGACTTTGTATAGTTCTTCTGGAATCGTTTCATTTAACTGCAATTGCCCAAGCATCGCAACAAGCGTTTCATCTTCGTAAATCGGGACGTTGTATTGTTTCGCACGTTCAATGATGCGCTCAGCAACCGCTCCTTCCCCTTTTGCTACAACGATTGGGGCAATATGTTGTTCGTCGTACGATAAAGCAACGGCACGCTTTCGTTTCATATGCGATAATCCACTCCTTTATACGAAAATGGTTCAACAAGTAACCGTTCGCTTCGCTTGTTCATCGGCAGTTTAACGGAAACGGTAGAAAGCGTGTAGCCATGTTCAGCAAGCTTCTCCTTTAGTGACGGCTCAAGGGCGGATGCGTACAGTTCTACATAGGGCGTGTCGTTAATGATCGAAATATGAACGATGCGTTGTTGAATGTGAACGTCTACAATCGTTTCTTTTAACGTCGCCATCGTCAAATAAAATAAAATGCGACAATAGTCTGGATCCATTTTTCCGTTTTCTCGCTGTTTTCCGCGCCATTGAATCGTCACATCTGTTGCATGCGTCCCGATGAGTAACGGAAATTGAGTAAATATATGTTGGAGCGAATTGCTGTTTGTTGATAACAACTGATATGCTTTCATCCGATCAAGTAATGTGGTGATCTCCCCTTTCAACTCTCCTGTCGCTTCTTCTGCTGCTGTGTGCAATAAAACGAGCCATTCATCTTGTTGTTTCATCGTTTCTTCGAGCAATCGTTGCATGTGTTTAGGCGAAAGAGAGGAAAGGGTTGGTATATGACGCAAATGAGCAGAAAGTGTCGCTAACGTTCCTTTCGGGTGAAGGCGATCAATCATCATCGCTAGCGTGAGTTGTTGTTCATATAGCGGTCGGTCGTTTTGCAATGCAACGAACGCACGAAACACATCGTCATGAAGCGGCAAATCGTGCATCAATAGCCATTTGATTGCTTGCACCTCTTTTTCGCCGCCTGTTTGCAACCATTGTCGAATGAGCGCCATATCATTTTTTTTAAACGAAAATGATTCATTCATCATCCAGCGAACGAGCGCCTTCGTTTGCTCATTCATCGGTAAACGAAAATGGCGGATGACGCTTTCTTCATCTGTAAGCTTTGCTGTTTGTTGCAATATTTTGAGTTCAAGCGGAGATGTCTTTTGCACGTGAAACGTATATGCGCCACCTTCTTTGACAAGCGACTGCAATTCAGCTGTAAGCGTATGATTTCCAATCCGAACGAGCGCTGTTCGGTCTTCGTTTATTTTTTCGATTTTTCCATAGATGATGTCGCCAACTTGAAACGTCGGTGCTTTTGGTAAACGTATCGTTTGTGCATCATTAAATAACGTGCGCAGCCATTGAACGTTCATCTCATTCCCCCCGTTTTAATCGCTCGCGAATCGGGGCAAAAGAACGACGATGCTCTTCAATAACTCCGTATCGTTCAATCGCTTGTAAATGCGCTTTCGTGCCGTATCCCATATGTTTTTCAAAGCCATATTGTGGATATGTTTCACCTAACTGTTTCATCATCCGATCGCGCGTCACTTTTGCTATAATGGAGCTTGCAGCAATGGATGCACTGTGCGCATCTCCTTTCACAATGGATGTTTGCGGAATAGATAGCGGAATGTGCATCGCATCAATAAGCAAATGTTCGGGAGCGATCGGAAGCGCTTGAACGGCTTGCACCATCGCCTTTTTCGTCGCTTCGTAAATGTTTAACTCATCAATTTCACGGGCGGTCACAATGCCGATGCCGATCGCGAGCGCCGTTTGTTGAATAATAGAAAACAATTGCTCACGTTTTGTTTCCGATAGTTTTTTCGAATCGTCCAAATGAGGTAAAAACACGTCTTTCGGCAAAATGACCGCAGCCGCAACGACTGGGCCAGCGAGCGGACCACGTCCAACTTCATCTACGCCAGCGATGTAGGGCACTCCTTTTTCATATAGCGCCTGTTCATATTGCAACATATGCGAAAAACGTTCCCGTTCGCGTTTTTCTGCTTCTTTTTGTTTATACCATTGTTGAACGAGGCGTTGGACACCTTTTCGCTCATCATGTAATAGTTGTTGAAACCATTCGTCTGTTTCATCGTGAATCGTTTGTAGCCGTTTTTTTATTTCTTGTATATTCACCGTCATCACTCCTTACATCTTATATCGACAAATAAGCAAAAAAATAAAGGCTCGCGTATGCGAACCTTACGGGCGGTCAAAACTAAGTCGTCCTAATTTTTCTGTGCGGATATCGCGCAACACAAGCTCAGCGACTTTATCGTAGTCGACGACGCCACCAGAAGCTAAACAGCCGCGTTTTTTCCCGATTTCGTCAAACAATTGGACGATGTCTTCTGGAATATGTGAAAGGGCATATCGTTCTTTTAAACGGTCTTGGTAATGAGCCGCTAAAAAACGTAACGCATATACAGCGACGTCCTGCAAATTTAAAATCGTATCTTTAATCGCTCCCGTCGTTGCAAGCTTTAATCCGACTTCTTCATCTTCAAATTTCGGCCATAAAATCCCTGGTGTATCAAGCAGCTCAAGCTCCTTGCCGACTTTAATCCATTGTTGTGCTTTCGTCACTCCCGGCGTATCGCCTGTTTTGGCGATATGTTTTCCTGCGAGTCGGTTAATGAGCGTCGATTTTCCGACGTTTGGAATGCCGACAATTAACGCGCGCATCGCACGTGGACGTTTAATTCCTTTCGCCATCATTTTTTCAAATTTTGGGCGTAACCGCTCTTTTGCTACCGCTACAATTTGTTTGACCCCTGTTCCGCTTTGTGAGTCGATCGCAAGCGCTTCAATTTGCTGCGTAGCGAAAAAGTCAATCCATTGTTTTGTGACGTCTGGATCAGCCATATCTGCTTTATTTAACAGCATGATGCGCGGTTTATTCGCGACAATTTCATCAATTAACGGATTGCGCGATGAAATAGGGATGCGGGCATCCACTAGTTCAAATACGATATCAATGAGCTTTAGCTTTTCTGTTACTTCCCGTTTCGCTTTTGCCATGTGGCCAGGAAACCATTGAATCGTCATCGTTGCCACCTACTTTTATTATGTTATTCAACAATGCGAGCATCAGAAAGAGGCCAATAGACGACCGACGTTTTGCCTACGACTTTTTCCATCGGAATAAATCCGATATGACGGCTATCTTTACTATACCGACGATTATCTCCGAGCACGAACAAATGACCTTCTGGAACCGTTTTTTGTCCCCATAGCTCTTCGAGTGTAAATGACTCCGTTAACGGACCGTCAAACAGTTGTTTTTTCTCCTCATCTAAGTAAGGTTCTTTGTAAGGCTTTCCGTTGACGTATAACGTGTCGTTTCTATATTCGATCCGATCGCCCGGCAACCCAATGACGCGCTTAATATAGTCTT
Source organism: Anoxybacillus sp. TBDG-1 (assembly GCF_054815885.1). Lineage (NCBI taxonomy): Bacteria > Bacillati > Bacillota > Bacilli > Caryophanales > Anoxybacillaceae > Anoxybacillus > Anoxybacillus sp. TBDG-1. The sequence goes on along the minus strand of NZ_JBTZSY010000003.1, from coordinate 16,842 downwards.
TTCCTTCTTCAGCGTGAAACACAATAATATCAAATCGTTCTGGTTCGCCAATTTTGTATGCCATTTTATTGACGATCATCCGATCTTGGTTATGTAACGTCGGCATCATCGATTCCCCTTCAACGATAATCGGAGCAAAAATAAAATAGCGAATGCCTCCTGCTAACGCTACAGCAATTAAAATTGCTTTCAACCATTCAAACCATTCGTTTTTTTGTTTTGCCATCCTTCTCCCACCTATATGATGAATGTTGAAAAAGGAGCTTGATGATCAAGCTCCTCGCAATCATTTCGTTTGTTAGATGATTTCTTTGATGCGTGCTGCTTTACCGCGGAGTTGACGCAAGTAGTACAACTTCGCACGACGAACTTTACCGCGACGAACAACTTCTAATTTAGCAATCTTCGGCGTGTGTAATGGGAATGTACGCTCAACACCTACACCGTAAGATACTTTACGAACTGTAAATGTTTCGCTAATTCCACCACCACGACGCTTAATGACAACGCCCTCGAATACTTGGATACGTTCACGGTTTCCTTCAACAACTTTCACGTGAACGCGCACTGTGTCACCAGGGCGGAATTCAGGAAGATCGTTACGTAGTTGTTCTTTTGTAATTTCTTGAATTAAATGATGCATCATTTTCATCTCCTTCCAACAGATGCTCATGCCTATGTTTATCGTTCATAGCAGCGGAACATCGTTTTACGTGCGACATAAGCCACAACGCTTATACTAGCATAAAGATGTATCGGATGCAAGAGTTACCGCTTATTTTTTTCCCATTGTTCAATCCATTTTTTTTGTTGTTCCGTTAGATCATACGTCTCAAGCAAGTCTGGTCGGCGCAGCCATGTGCGACGCAACGATTCTTTTTGACGCCACTCTTCAATTAATCGATGGTTGCCAGAAAGAAGGACGTCTGGCACTTTCATCCCTCGAAAATCCGCAGGGCGCGTATAATGTGGATGCTCAAGCAAACCAGAGCTGTACGAATCGTGTACGGGCGAATGTTCATTGCCAAGCACGCCAGGAAGCAGACGAACGACGCTGTCGATGACGACCATCGCTGCGAGCTCTCCGCCTGTTAAGACGTAATCACCAATGGAAATTTCGTCTGTGACAAGATGCTCACGAATGCGCTCGTCGTATCCTTCATAATGTCCGCAAATGAAAATTAAATGTTGTTCTTTGGCGAGTTCCTCCGCCTTTTTTTGCGTGTAACGTTCGCCTTGTGGACAAAGTAAAATAATGCGCGGACGATGGCTTTGTTTCGTTAAATGATCAACCGCATCAAAAATCGGTTGCGGCTTTAATACCATGCCCGCTCCCCCGCCGTAAGGATAGTCGTCTACCGTTTGATGTTTATTATCGGCAAATTCACGAAAATTGACGAGCTGGAACGTGACCGCCCCTTTTTCTTGCGCACGCTTTAAAATTGACTCGTTGAAAACACCAGTAAACATTGTTGGAAATAAGGTGAGTACATCAATTTTCATTCGTCAAGCAATCCTTCCATGACATGAATCGTAATCGTTTTGTTTTCAACATCAACTTGTTTGACGACATCTGCAATGTATGGGATTAACACATCGCCACCTTTTTTTCGTTTGACGACCCATACATCATTAGCGCCTGGGGTTAAAATTTCTTTTACTTCGCCAATCATTTCACCATCTTCAGTGACAACCGTACAACCGATAATTTCGTGAAAATAATATTCTCCTTCGTTAAGCGGTTGTAATTGGGTTTCTGGTACTTTAATGATTGCCCCTTTAAACTGTTCAACTAAGTTAATGTTGTCGTATCCTTCAAACGTTAATAAGTCAAACGTCTTATGAACGCGATGGCTCGCCACTTTGACTTCAATTGGCGGTTTGTTTTCCATAAAAATATATAGCACATTTCCGACTTTATAGCGCTCTTCTGCAAAATCTGTGCGTGAAATGACGCGCACTTCACCGCGAATGCCATGCGTATTGACAATTTTTCCGACATGAAACCACTTCACAACGATCACTCCTCGCGTATATCAACAACGATTCCGTCTTCAATAATAATCGTTTTCTGAGGCGTCCAACGCGCACCGATGTGAATGTCAATGATCGCCTCTACCTCTCGTTCTTTTATTTCGCTCCCTATCGGTAATATGCGCAATTGTTCGAGCAGGAAATCAAGTTCCGCTATTTTTTGACGACGAACTTGCATTTCCCGTTCAAACTTTTCTTTAATTTGTTTCGGTGAAAAAGATGTTTGCTTTTCCATTCGTTTTTGTTCAAAGACGAGCTGTTCACATTGTTGTTCAAGTTGCTGTTTTTGTTTTGTAAATTGTTGCATAAGTTGTTGCTTGCTTTTTTCTGTCAATCGTTGCTTCACTTCAATCGTTTGAATGATTTTCATGGCGCACCGCCTTTCTGAACGAAAAAAGGGGAGGTGTCTCCCCCTCCCTTACTCTTCGATGCGTACGTCTATTCGCTTCTTCGACTCATTTGCTGCTTGAACAACGGTGCGAATCGCTTGAATCATTCGTCCATTTTTTCCGATCACTTTTCCAACGTCTTCTTGATGAAGCGCAATCGCATATGTGATCGATTGTTGTTGTTCCGTTTCGCGAATGACGACGCATTCCGGATGATCGACAAGTGACCGAACAATCGTCTCAAGCAACGTTTTCATATATTACTTTCCGTACTTTAAGTTGTGGAATTTTTCTAAAATTCCTTGTTTTGAAAGCAAGTTGCGCACCGTGTCAGATGGTTTCGCACCGTTTTGTAACCATTTTAATGCAAGTTCTTCGTTAATTTTAATTTCTGCAGGCTCTGTTAACGGATTGTACGTGCCGATTGTTTCGATGAAACGACCGTCACGTGGAGAACGAGAGTCTGCAACAACGATGCGATAAAATGGTGATTTTTTTGCACCCATACGTTTTAAACGAATTTTTACTGCCATGATGATAGCACCTCCGAAAATATTTCACACAAGATAGTATATTAGCAATAAACGTTTTGTTTGTAAAGTGTTTTTTCTTAACACTATCATTTTGTTTACATGAACGGGAAGCGGAACCCTTTCTTTTTCCCTTTTGGCATAGTTGTCATCATTTTCATCATTTTTTTCATTTCGTCAAACTGTTTCAACAAGCGGTTGACGTCTTGAACCGTCGTTCCGCTTCCTTTGGCGATTCGCTTTTTGCGGCTTGAGTTAATGATGTCTGGATTCATTTTTTCTTCTTTTGTCATTGACCGAATAATCGCTTCGACGCGGCTAATTTGTTTTTCATCAATTTGTAAGTTGTTTAAGCCTTTTACTTTGTTTGCACCCGGAAGCATTTTTAAAATTTCATCAAGCGGGCCAAGTTTGCGCACTTGTCCAAGCTGTTCTAAAAAGTCGTCAAGGGTAAATGAAGCTGTGCGCATTTTTTGTTCGAGCTCTTTTGCTTTTTCTTCATCGACGGCGGCCTGCGCTTTTTCAATGAGCGTCAGTACGTCGCCCATGCCTAAAATGCGCGATGCCATCCGCTCTGGATGAAACGGTTCAAGCGCATCGAGCTTTTCGCCCATTCCGACGAACTTAATTGGCGTGTTCGTGACCGCTTTAATCGACAACGCCGCTCCGCCACGCGTATCGCCATCGAGCTTCGTCAAAATGACGCCCGTTAAGCCAAGCTGTTCGTTAAAGCTTTGCGCGACGTTTACCGCATCTTGTCCTGTCATCGCATCGACGACAAGGAAAATTTCATCCGGTTTCGTCACTTCTTTAATTTGTTTTAATTCATCCATGAGCGCTTCGTCGATGTGCAGTCGCCCTGCGGTATCGATTAACACATAATCGTGGTGTTCTTCTTTTGCTTTTGCGATCGCTTGCTTGGCGATTTCAACCGGGCTTACTCGATCACCGAGCGAAAACACAGGGATGTTCAATTGTTTACCTAGCGTTTCAAGCTGTTTGATCGCCGCTGGACGATAAATGTCAGCGGCGACGAGCAACGGTTTGCGATTATGTTTTTTGCGCAGTAAGTTCGCTAATTTCCCCGTCGTCGTCGTTTTTCCTGCCCCTTGCAAACCGACCATCATAACGACGGTTGGCGGACGACTTGCGACAGCAATTTTGCTATTTTCTCCTCCCATCAATTCCGTCAATTCTTCTTTGACGACTTTGATGACTTGCTGCCCCGGGGTCAAACTTTTTAACACTTCTTGTCCGACAGCTCGCTCGCTTACTTTTTTCACAAAGTCTTTGACGACTTTAAAATTGACGTCAGCTTCTAATAGCGCTAGCCGCACTTCGCGCATCATTTCTTTTACATCGGCTTCCGTGACTTTGCCTTTGCCACGAATTTTATTCATGACATGTTGCAGACGGTCGGCCAATCCTTCAAATGCCATCGTTACCGCCCCCTACTCTAATTTCTCCAACTCCGCAACGAGCTTTATCAGCTCTTCATCGTTCGGATAGCGTTCGGCAATATGCGTTTTTAACGAATGCAATAGTTTTTGCCGCTGTTGAAATTTTTGAAACAGCAATAGCTTTTGCTCATAATCTTCTAGCATCGCTTCCGTTCGTTTAATGTTATCATATACAGCTTGACGACTCACTTCGTACTCTTCGGCAATTTCACCGAGGGAGTAATCGTCTAAATAATAAAGGGACATATAGTTCCGCTGCTTCGGCGTCAACAACGATTGGTAAAAGTCATATAAGTAGTTCATTCTCGTTGTTTTTTCTAGCATGAAACTCCCCCCTGTTAAGTGAAACGCCTTTACATGACTTTAGTGTATATGTTTTAGCCGATGCTGTCAAGTCATTCTCCTTGCGTCTCTTCGCGTTCCATAAACGTTGAAAATAGTCCGTACACGAATTGTTCTGCATTAAACGGCTCTAAGTCGTCCATTTTTTCTCCTAAGCCAACAAACTTCACCGGAATGTTTAACTCATGGCGGATCGCTAACACAATGCCACCTTTTGCTGTTCCATCTAGTTTCGTGAGTACAATGCCGGTAACATTCGTTGCTTCTTTAAACGTCTTCGCTTGGCTCATCGCATTTTGTCCCGTCGTTGCATCTAACACGAGCAACACTTCATGCGGTGCACCTGGTACTTCTCGTTCAATGACGCGTTTGACTTTTTCAAGCTCTTTCATTAAGTTCACTTTATTTTGCAAGCGACCAGCTGTATCACACAACAAAATGTCAACGTTGCGCGATTTCGCCGCTTGAATCGCATCGTACATCACCGCAGCCGGATCGGAGCCTGCTGACTGTTTAATCACTTCGACGCCTACTCGCTCTCCCCATACTTCTAACTGTTCAATCGCACCAGCACGGAACGTATCGCCTGCCGCAAGCATCACTTTTTTTCCTTCGTTTTTTAATTTATACGCGAGCTTTCCGATCGTCGTCGTTTTTCCGACGCCGTTTACACCGACAAATAAAATGACCGTTAAACCGTTTGGCTGAATGTTTAATTCTGTCGTTTCATCGCCGCTCGCTTGATATATATCGATGAGTTTTTCGGAAATGACGCTATACATTTCTTTCGGGTCTTGAATGTTGCGGCGCTTTACTTCCATTTTCAACTCATCAATGAAATCCATCACCGTTGCCACACCGACGTCTGAAGCAATTAAAATTTCTTCTAGTTCTTCAAAAAACTCTTCGTCCACTTTTCGATAGCGGGCAATTAAGTCATTCACTTTTCCTGCAAAAGAGTCGCGCGTTTTTTCTAAGCCGCGCTTAAACTTTTCCGTCACTGTATCCGCTTGTTTTGCAATTTTTTCTTTTAATTTTTTAAAAAAGCTCATCGTTTTTCATCCTTTCTTTCCAGCTGCTTCTTCAAGTCGAACGGAAACAAGTTTCGATACACCTGATTGTTGCATCGTTACTCCGTATAGTACATCCGCTTCTTCCATCGTTCCTTTTCGATGAGTAATGACGATAAATTGCGTTTCATTGCTAAATTTCTTTAAATATTTCGCATATCGTTGCACGTTTGCTTCATCGAGTGCAGCTTCCACTTCATCGAGCACGCAAAACGGAACAGGGCGAACGTTTAAAATAGCAAATAAAAGAGCGATCGCCGTCAACGCCCGCTCGCCCCCTGATAATAAGCTTAAATGTTGCAGTTTTTTTCCTGGCGGTTGGGCGACGATATCGACACCTGTATGAAGTAAATCGTTCGGATCGGTCAGCTTTAAATCCGCTTTTCCTCCTCCAAACAATTCGACGAACACGCGCGCAAATTGGGCGCGAATTTGTTCAAACGTCGCCGCAAATCTTCGTTTCATTTCATCGTCCATTTCGTCAATGACTTGATAAAGTGTATCTTTCGCGCGTTGTAAATCTTCTTTTTGTTCCGTTAAAAAGCGATGGCGCTCGAATACACGTTCATATTCTTCAATGGCGCCAAGGTTCACCGTCCCAAGCTCATCAATCGCCAGTTGAATGAGCTTTACTTTTTTTCGGGCTTCTTGCGCTGGGATGTGGAGCGGGAACGCTTCTTTTGCCGATTCAAACGATAGTTTATATTCTTCACGAAGTCGGTTCAACAAATGATCCAGCTCCATATCAAAACGCGCAAGTTTCACTTCTTCGTCTTTTAACGTATCCGTTAACTGTTTATGTTGACGTTTCAGCTCTTTTATTTCTTTTTCGAGCTGTTCAAGCTTCGTTTGGTATTGTAGTCGTTGTTCACGCCGACTTGCGATCAGTTGAATCGTTTCTTCTTTTTGCTTCGTTTTTTCTTGGCATATTCGTTCGAGTTGTTGCTCATCTTCCTTTTGCTCGTTCATATGATGAATGAGTTGATGCCGCTCCTCTTCCATTTTTGCGCGCGTTCGTTTCGTTTCTTCCCATTCTTCGACAAGTCGACGCACATGTTGTTCTTCATTTCTCACGTGTTCTTGCTTTTCTGCGAGCGCGACTTTTAAAGCGGTCAGCTGTTCTTGCATTTGTTCTTTTGATTGTTGTTCGAGCTGTTTTTTTTCTGTCCATTGCTGTACTTGTTCGTCAATATGAGCGATTTTTTTCTCTAGCTCATCAAGCTGTTGTATAACATCGTGAAGTCGAGCGGTCAGCCTTTGTTTTTCTTCTTCAAGCGTTTGTTGTTCATAGCGATATATAGCGAGTCGCTCGTCCATATGTTTTTTTCGGAGATCTAGTTCCGTCCATGCGCTTTTTTCTTCTTGCAGCGCCATACGGTTTGCTTCTAGTTGGGCATAAAGATGTTCCCGTTGCTGTTCTGCTTGGGCGATCGCCCCTTTTTCACGCTGGATGCGCTGTTCGAGTTCAATCGTTTTTCGTTCGATTTCGCGAAAACTTGCTGTCACTTCTTCAAGTTCACGCGTACGACTTAATAATGAACTTGTCTGTTTATTTACCGTTCCTCCCGTCATCGCTCCGCCCGGATTCACAACATCCCCGTCAAGCGTGACGAAACGATAGCGATATTGCAGTTGGCGAGCGAGCTCATTCGCTCCTTTTAAGTCCCGCGTAATAATGACCGTTCCAAGAATGTTTGTCATCACTTGCGCGTACGTTGCTTCATACGTAATTAATTCGGAAGCGACGCCAACATATGCTGGATGTTTCGCCATATCCGCTCGCACAGATGGAGGAAGCGATTTTCCTTGAATGACGTTAAGTGGTAAAAAAGTAGCTCGTCCGTACGCCTGTCGCTTTAAAAACTGAATCGCTTCGCGTGCGCTTTGTTCGTTTTCTACAACGATATGTTGCGCTGCTCCTCCGAGCGCCACTTCGATCGCCGTCTCTAGTTCAGACGGCACCGCCATCAGCTCAACGACTGCTCCATGAATGCCTGAGAGGCGATCTTTTGCTTTCAATACTTCTTTTACGCCTTGGAAAAATCCGACGTACTCTTGTTGCATCGCTTCAAGCATTTCTTTTTTTGATTTCATCTTTTGAACGTATTGATACGCTTCATATAACGCCGCTTCTTTTTTGCGATATTGTTCTTTTTGCGCTGTTAATTGTTGTTCTTTTGCTTTCATTGCTTCTTCTTGCTCGGCGATGCGCTGTTGTAATTTGTGAACAAGCTGTTGCTTTTGTTCCCATTGTTGAACGATTTGCTCGTATACCTGAATATGCTCGTCGTTTGCAGCGATCAGCTGTCGTTGTTTCTCTTCGTTTTTTTGCAACTGTGCTTCCGTGTGCGTCCGTTCATTTTTTAACGTCGCTTGTTCATGGACGAGATCAATATATTCACTTTTAAGCCGTTCAATTTCTGCCTCCGCTTTCGGACCGTAAGCAGAAAGCACGTTGGTTTTTTCTTTTAATTCCGCTTGAAGCGCTTGCACATTTGTTTGAAGCTGTCGAAGCAGCTTCTTTTTTTCTGCAATAGTCGCTTCCAGTGCACGTTCGCGCTCAGCCAATTGGGCCATCGTTTGTTCAATTTGGTTTTGTTGCTTATGAGCGTTGTTTTTTCGCTCTTTTAATACTTGTTTTTTTCCTTCCATTTTTTCGAGCTCTTCGCTCACAAGCAATAACACTTGTTGTAAGCCGTCAATCGACTCATCAAGCGCCGTCAGTTCATGACGCAATTCAGCGATGTGCGCTTCTTCTTTTTGCAGCGTCGTTGCTAGTTCCATCTCGCTTTGTTCATGTAAGGCGAGATGTTCTTTTAACGCTTCCCATTTTTCGTGTAGCTGTTCAATTTCATAGACGATTAGCCCGACTTCGTACGTTTGTAATTGTTCTTTTTTCTCGATATATTCTTTCGCAATGGACGCTTGTTGTTTCAACGGTTCAAGCTGTTGGTTTAATTCGTGTAAAATATCTTGCACGCGCTGCAAATGATCTTCCGTTTCGCTCAACTTGTGTTCAGCCTTTTTTTTCCTCATTTTATATTTTAACACACCGGCTGCATCTTCAAAAATCATGCGGCGGTCTTCCGGTTTACTGCTTAAAATTTCTTCGACTTTTCCTTGGCTAATGATCGAAAACGCTTCACGACCAACACCTGAATCCATAAATAAATCGACAATATCTTTTAAGCGACACGGCTGTTTATTAATAAAAAATTCGCTATCTCCAGAGCGATATACACGTCTTGTTACACTGACTTCTTCGTATTCAAGCGGCAAAAATTGATCGCTATTATCAAGCGTTAATGTCACTTCCGCAACGTTTAACGGCTTGCGCGATTCGCTCCCTGAAAAGATAACGTCTTCCATTTTTGCCCCGCGAAGCGACTTCGCTGATTGTTCCCCGAGCACCCAACGAATCGCATCTGTAATGTTGCTTTTCCCGCTTCCGTTCGGACCGACAATTGCCGTCATACCCGGAACAAAATCGATAGAAATGCGATCCGCAAAAGATTTAAATCCGATAGCTTCTAAACGTTTGAGGAACACATATATCCCCCTTTATCTAAAGATGTGACAGTAAACAAGGCTGTCCTTTCGCACCGGATCAGCCTTGTTGTAATTGTTTTAGCTTAGCTAATGCCATTTGTGCGGCGCGTTGCTCTGCCTCTTTTTTCGATCGTCCGACTCCAATGCCGAGCTCTTCGCCATTTAACGATACGCGCGATACGAATTCTTTATTATGGGCAGGACCTTTTTCCTGTAAAATTTTATATTCTAAAACTCCGCTGCCATCACGTTGTACAAGTTCTTGTAGTTGACTTTTGTAATCCATCACATGAGAAAAAGCACCTTGGCGAATTTTCGGGAACATCGTTTTCTCTAAAAATTGTACGACTGCTTCAATCCCTTGATCTAAATAAAGCGCCCCGATAAACGCTTCAAACACGTCCGCTAACAGCGACGGACGCATGCGCCCCCCCGTCAGCTCTTCTCCTTTTCCGAGCAAGACGAGATCGCCAAACGATAGCTCATGAGCGAACGTAACAAGCGACGGTTCACAAACGATCGCCGCCCGCAGTTTCGTTAGTTCCCCTTCGCTCATTTGCGGAAACTGTTCAAATAAATATTGAGAAACGGTCAATTCAAGAACAGCATCTCCTAAAAATTCAAGGCGCTCATTATCTTCATGTAGCCGCTTCCGATGCTCATTCACATATGATGAATGGGTAAATGCTTGAATAAGCAATTTTTCATTGCGAAAAAAAATGCCGATTTGCTCTTGAAACTGTTTAAATTTCATGTACGGTCGTTGCTTCGACATGCATATGAACCCCCAACTATAAACGTAAAAAGCATAGAAAGCCCCGCTTACAAAACGGGACTTTACTTATTATGATAGACGGCTTTTTATGTAGTTTACTGCGTCACCGACAGTAACAATTTTCTCCGCCTCTTCATCTGAAATTTCCATATCAAATTCATCTTCTAATTCCATAACAAGCTCAACGACATCAAGCGAATCTGCCCCTAAATCTTCTTTGAATGAAGATTCAAGTGTTACTTGTGATTCCTCAACACCTAGGCGATCAACAATAATTTTCGTTACACGCTCGAACACATCTGCCATTTTATTCACCTCCCCTCAAGTCATTATACTGAATTATATCAGAAAATAAAACGAATTTTTACATGACCATGCCGCCATCAACATGAATCGTTTGCCCTGTCATATAGCTTGCCCCATCTGAAACGAGAAACGCTACGACATGCGCAATATCTTGTGGATTTCCAAAGCGAGCAAGCGGAATTTGCTGCAGCATCGCTTGGCGCACATCTTCGCTTAATTGATCGGTCATATCTGTCGTAATAAATCCAGGCGCAACAGCATTTACCGTAATGTTTCGGCTCGCAAGCTCTTTTGCGGCTGTTTTTGTTAGCCCGATGACACCTGCTTTTGCAGCAACATAGTTTGCTTGCCCAGGATTACCGCTTACGCCGACAATGGACGCCACGTTTACAATTCGACCGTATCGTTGTTTCATCATTGGACGCGTCACCGCTTTTGTGCATAAAAAGACACCTTTTAAGTTCGTATTGATGACCGCATCCCATTCTTCTTCTTTCATGCGCATAAGCAAGTTGTCGCGCGTAATGCCTGCGTTGTTAACTAAAATATCGACGCGCCCCCAACGCTCAAGCACTTCTCTCACCATGCGCTCGACCGCTTCGCTATTTGCTACATCCGCTTGTACAGCGAACGCTTCGCCACCCTGTTCAACAATTTGAGCGACAACTTCATTTGCTTTCGTTTCACTTCCTGCATAATTGACTGCTACTTTTGCGCCAAGACGAGCGAGATGCAAAGCAATTTCGCGCCCAATGCCACGTGATGCTCCTGTCACAATCGCTACTTTTCCTTCCATCTTCATTCCCCTTTCACCGTAGCCACCGTCGCTATAAACGAAACTTCATCAAAAATCGAATAGACGTTGACATGACGGTTTATTTTTTTCACAAGACCGCTTAATACTTTCCCAGGACCGATTTCGATAAACGTATCTACACCTAAATCAATCATCGTTTGAATCGATTGCTCCCAACGAACAGGCGAATACAATTGTTCAACAAGACGTTGTCTCATTTCCGTTGGATCTGTCATCGGCTCAGCTGTCACGTTCGAAATGACAGGCACTTCACTTGGTTGGAATGACAATGTGTTAAGCACCGCTGAAAACTGTTCTGCTGCAGGCTTCATTAAACTCGAATGAAACGGTCCGCTCACTTCAAGCGGGATGACCCGCTTGGCTCCTTTTTCTTTTGCAAGTTGCGATGCTCGCTCGACCGCTTCTTTTGCCCCTGAAATGACAATTTGTCCCGGACAGTTTAAGTTCGCTAATTGAACAGGTGATGATTCCGTTGATGCTTCATCGACAACTTGTTGCAATAAAGCTTCATCCATACCAAGCACCGCAGCCATCGTTCCTTGTCCTGACGGCACTGCTTTTTCCATCAATTCTCCGCGCTTCCGCACCGCATATACCGCATCGGAAAACGACAGCACAGACGCTGCAACGAGCGCGCTATATTCTCCGAGGCTATGTCCTGCGACATAATGCGGAACAATACCTGCTTCTTTTACTTTTTGTAAAAATGCAATGCTTGTCGTGAGCAATGCTGGCTGAGCGTTTTCTGTTTTTGTTAATACGGCTTGTGGTCCTTCAAAAATAAGTTGTGACAAAGAAACTTGCAATCGTTCATCCGCTTGGCGAAAAACAGCAGCTACTGCTTCATCTTTTTCCGCCCATTCTTTTCCCATACCGACCGTTTGTGAACCTTGTCCCGGAAAAATAAATGCGATTTTCCCCATCATGCCACCTCTTATTGTTTTATTTCAGCTACGGATTGTTTCACCGTTTGTACAACGTCATTGGCAACCATTTCGCGCGCTTGGCGCACCGCATGGAAAATAGCGTGGGCATCCGATGAACCGTGCGCTTTAATGACCGGTGCACGTAAACCGAACAGCGCTGCCCCACCGTATTCAGCGTAATCCATCTTTTTCTTCAATTGCATGAGCTGCGGTTTTAAAGCAAGCGCTGCTACTTTGCTTACTACTCCGCTTGTCAGCGCCGATTTTAACATCGAAAAAACAGCAATCGCCGTTCCTTCGATTGTTTTTAACGCCACGTTGCCGGTAAATCCGTCAGTGACGACGACGTCAGCTGCTCCTTCTAATAAATCGCGCGCTTCCACGTTGCCGATAAAGTTTAGTGGCGTCTCTTGTATAAGTAGAAACGCTTTTTTTGCTAATTCATTTCCTTTTTGATCTTCTGTTCCGACATTTAATAAACCAATGCGTGGGCGACCAATGCCACGCACTTTTTCAGCATATGCTGCGCCCATGAGCGCATATTGCAATAAATGTTCTGGGCGAGCATCGACGTTTGCGCCAACGTCTAACAATACAAATCCTTTTCCATCAATCGTTGGCAACGTCGGGGCAAGCGCAGGACGATCAATGCCGTCTATGCGACCGACGATAAACAGCCCTGCTGCCATTAAAGCTCCTGTATTGCCTGCTGAAATGCACGCATGGGCGCGCCCTTCGCTCACTTCATTGGCCATTAATACCATGGACGCCTCTTTTTTACGGCGAACGGCACGAACGGGTTCATCTGTTGCTTCAATCACTTGTTCCGTATGAATGATCGATAGTCGTTCATCATTTGTGATGTATGGGCGAATGAGCGTCTCATTCCCGACAAGCGTAATTTCGATATCTTGAAAGTGCTCAATCGCCTTTTGTGCACCGATCACGACTTCTTTCGGTGCGTGATCGCCTCCCATGGCATCGATTGCGATTTTCATCTTTCTTCTCCGTCCTTTTTCACAACGTTTGAGCGATACATATGAAATTCTCCTTGAAAAACAAGTTCTTTTCCTACATAGCTATTTACTTCGACGACGGTACGCCCGTTTTCGTTTAAATTTTTCACTTTTGCTTTGGCGACGACGCGCTCGCCTTCTTTGACAGGACGCATAAAACGAATGTTCGCCTTTGCCGTTAATGCGAGTTCATCGTTAATAACTGCTACAGCGAGCGAATTCGCTTGGGCAAATAAATGATGTCCTCGTGCAATTTGATTGCGTTTAAACACATGTTCTTGTTTGACATCAAAAATCGAAATCGCACTTTCGTCCAATTGCATATCAATAATTTCCCCAATGACTTCTTCAATAGGCAACGACTTTACTTCGTCAGCGAATGTGCGTTCAGCGACATGTTTAATGCGCTCGCGCAACTCCGGAATCGATAGTTCTAGGCGATCGAGGCGGATCGTTTGAATGCTGACTGAAAATTTTTCGGCAAGCTGTTCATCCGTAATAAAAGGGTTTTCTTCAATCGTTGCTTGCAGTAATCGTTGCCGTTCTCGTTTATTTCTTCTCATGTTCGATCCACCATCCGAATTATTACTAGGTACTAATAGTAGTATATAACACCCGAAATGATATTTCAACAACTTTTAATCTAATTTTTCGCCGTTTAAAACGCCCGATTGTTGTAAATGTTCACGAAGTAGCGCATACGTTTCATCGTGCCAAAACGAAGGCGAAGCAATGAGGCGTGCCGCATCTTGTCGCGCCACTTCTAAAATGCGATAGTCGTGAACAAGATCGCCAAGGCGAAACTCGGGCATGCCGCTTTGCTTCGTTCCGAAAAAGTCGCCCGGCCCACGCAGCTCTAAATCTTTTTCAGACAATACAAAGCCATCGTTCGTTTCTGTCATAATGCGCATTCGCTCTTTTCCGGTTTCCGATTTTGGATCGGCTACTAAAATACAGTACGACTGCGCTTGTCCGCGCCCAACACGCCCACGCAACTGATGAAGTTGGGCAAGACCGAAACGATCCGCATCGTAAATAACCATGACCGTTGCATTCGGAACGTTTACGCCGACCTCAACAACCGTTGTAGAAACTAAAATATGGATGTCGTTTATGCTAAAGGAGCGCATCACTTCTTCTTTTTCTTCTGAAGATAAACGGCCGTGCATCAATCCAATGCGATAACGTCCTTTATAATAGTGCGTCAGCATCGCATGTACATCAATGGCGTTTTGAACATCAAGTTTTTCTGATTCTTCAATGAGCGGGCAAATGACGTACGCTTGATGACCGGCATCGACTTGTTTAGCGATAAATTGAAATACACGTTCAAGCATATCGTGTTTCACCCAATATGTTTCAATTTTTTTTCTTCCTTTTGGCATTTCATCAATGACGGACACGTCCATTTCTCCAAAGGCCGTAATCGCAAGCGTGCGTGGAATGGGTGTCGCCGTCATAAATAATACATCAGGTGATTGGCCTTTTTCACGTAAAATACGTCGCTGTTCGACCCCGAAACGATGTTGTTCATCTGTGATGACAACACCAAGTTTCGCAAAATTGACGTCGTCTTGAATGAGCGCGTGCGTACCGACAACAACGTGAACGGCACCTGCTGCGAGCTGTTCAAGTAGCTGTTTACGCCTTTTTCCTTTTACCGAGCTCGTCAACAGCTCGACATGAATACCCATCGGCGCAAGCAGCGAACAAAGTGATTCAGCATGTTGCTCAGCTAAAATTTCTGTCGGTACCATTAACGCTCCTTGATACCCTGACAAATGCACCGCATATAATACAATAGCAGCAACGACTGTTTTTCCCGAACCGACATCGCCTTGTAATAGGCGATTCATGCGGTACGGTGATTTTAAATCTTGCACAATTTCACGCACAACGCGCTGTTGAGCGTTCGTTAACGGAAAAGGAAGCGACTGAATAAAAGCATGAAGCTGTTCATCGGAAAAACGATGCGCAATGCCCGGTGATTGTTCGCGACGATATTTTTTTAACGCTTGCATTTTTAATTGAAAAAGTAAAAATTCTTCATAAACGAGACGGCGCCGCGCTTGTTTCAGCTGCTCGTGCGAAAGCGGCATATGAATGGCTCGTATCGCATCACGTTTTGGTATAAGCCGATATGTTTGCAGCAACTCGTTCGGCAATGGGTCGACAATCGCATCACTGTATTGTTGCAGAGCTAGCGCAATAAAACGTCGCATACCTTTCACCGTTACATCGCCACGCGTCGAATAAACCGGTTCAATTTCTTTTTGCTGTTTCATTTCCCCGATGTACAGTTGTTGCGCCGTGATCGTTTGTCGATGTTTATCCCACTTGCCTGTGATCGTTACCGTTTCGTGTAAAGCAAGTTTCTTTTTCAAATACGGTTGGTTAAAACAAACGGCGGTTACTAAAAATCGGTCAACAAGTATACGAAACGTTAGGCGTGACTTTTTTCGGCTATAGTACGTCAATACAGGCTCGCTATACACTTTGCCGACAATCGTTATTTTTTCATCGTGCTTTGCTTCTTCTAATGGACATATGCGATAATCTTCATACCGAAAAGGGAAATGATACAACAGTTGTTCAATTGTATGAATCCCCATCTCATGAAGCGTAGCCGCCGTCTCTTCTCCAATTCCTTTAATCGCTGTGACTGCTTGTTGTAATACGTCACTCACGTTTCTCATTCGGCTTGCCGAAAATATCCGCTTCCCATTTACGAGCGGTCGGCGTTGCCGCTAACCCTCCTTGTGCTGTTTCTTTTAACGCAATCGGCATCGTTTGACCGATGCGAAACATCGCTTCAATGACTTCATCGCACGGAATGCGACTTTGTATCCCAGCAAGCGCCATATCAGCAGCAATCATCGCATTTGCTGCTCCGATCGCATTTCGTTTCACACATGGTACTTCGACTAACCCTGCAACGGGATCACAGACGAGCCCAAGCATATTTTTTAAAGCGATCGCCATCGCTTCTGCCGCTTGTCTTGGCGTACCACCAGCCATTTCGACAAGCGCTGCCGCTGCCATGCCTGCTGCTGAGCCGACTTCTGCTTGACAGCCTCCCGCCGCTCCAGAAATCGATGCATTGTTTGCAACAACAAATCCGAACGCACCAGCTGTAAATAAAAACTCAACCATTTGTTCACGCGTCGGCTGCAGTTTTTCTTTTACTGCAAATAGCGTACCTGGAACGACACCAGCTGATCCTGCTGTCGGGGTGGCACAAATCATTCCCATCGCCGCGTTCACTTCGTTCGTCGCCATCGCTTTGCTGACGGCATCTAAAATCGTTTCTCCCGATAAAAATTGACCGCGTGCAATATATTGTTGCAAGCGAGTCGCATCGCCCCCTGTTAACCCGGAATGCGAACGAACGCCTGCCAATCCACGCATGACAGCTTGTTCCATCACTTGTAAGTTTTTCTCCATTTGCGCAACGATATCCTCTCGGCTACGCTCAGTCACTTCCATTTCTTGTCGAATCATCACTTCAGCAATTTTCATTTGTTCTCGTTCCGCTCGCTCCACAAGTTCTGCTACATTTCGAAACATCGTTATCTCCGTTACAGAAAACTTACAAAACTTTATAAATAATCTATTCATTATTTATAAA